>NZ_JADYVV010000078.1:0-44730 GCF_020194035.1 Bradyrhizobium sp. BRP56 | reverse complement strand
TCCAGCTTCTGCCGAGGCGGTGGGTGGTTGAACGCACATTCGCTTGGTTCGGCAGATGCCGCCGCCTCGCCAAGGACTTCGAGGCGACGGTGGCAACCGAAGCTGCCTGGCTGCTGATTGCACACATGAGGCTCCTGACCCGCAGACTCGCGGCTGCAGCTAAGGTTGGGTGATTTATGAGTCAGACTCTGAGGTGCGAGCTCTTGCGAGCCTCGAAGGATGCACGGCCACCAGCCGGGCCGTCGCCCTTCGAGGCTCGCTCTGCTCGCACCTCAGGGTGACGGGAATGGCAGCTTTGGGTCTAGCTCACATAGACAAGCTAGTAGACAAGCGACCTGCCCCCCGCCGCGGCTCAAATCTCCCCGGTTTTGCGGGTCCGCCATGAGTTCCTCCTTTGTAGACTCGCGTTATGTTATAATATAACAGTCGTTCCATGGCGCATACGCACACCCACGAGGACCACCATCACGGCCACGCCCCCCACGGGCACAGCCACGCCCCGCACGCGCATCCGGCGCAGGCCGCGTACTGGTCGATCCTGCGCATGCCCGTGCCGGGCCGACTGCTCGCGGCGCTCGCGGTCAGTGCCTGCCTGTGGGCTGTCGTCTGGCTGGCGATGAGGTGAGACCGGTGGCTGCTCTTGTTACCTTCCGTGACGTCACGCTCGGTTATGACCGCCACCCGGCGGTGCATCATCTCAATGGCGCCGTCGAGGCGGGTGCGCTGCTCGCCGTGATCGGCCCGAACGGCGCCGGCAAGTCGACCCTGCTGCGCGGCATCGCCGGCGTGCTCAAGCCGCTGTCGGGCGTGATCGATCTCGACGGGCTGGATCATCGCGACATCGCCTATCTGCCGCAATCTGCCGACATCGACCGCAGCTTCCCGATCTCGGTGTTCGATTTCGTCGGCACCGGGTTGTGGCGCTCCACCGGCTTCTTCGGCGGCATCGGCAAGGCCGCGCGCGAGAAGATCTTGGCGGCGCTCGCCGCGGTCGGCCTCAACGGCTTCGAGAACCGCCCGATCGGCACGCTGTCCGGCGGCCAGACCCAGCGCATGCTGTTCGCGCGCGTGCTGTTGCAGGACGCCCGGCTGATCGTGCTCGACGAGCCGTTCAACGCCATCGACGCCAAGACCACCGCCGACCTGCTGGCGCTGGTGAAGCGCTGGAACGGCGAGGGGCGCACCGTGCTGGCGGCGCTGCACGACCTCGACATGGTGCGCAACAATTTCCCGGAGACGCTGCTGCTGGCGCGCGGCCCGGTCGAATGGGGACCGACCGCCGAGGCGCTGACGGCCGACAATCTGATGGTCGCGATGCGGATGTGCGAGGCGTTCGACGACAGCGCCGCGGCCTGCGCCGCCGATCCACGCTCGCGGGCCGCCTGACGCCGATGCTATCCGACGCGCTGGTCACGCCCTTCACCGAATTCGAGTTCATGCGCCGCGCGCTGGCGGCGGTGATCGCGCTGTCGCTCGGCGGTGCGCCGATCGGCGTGTTCCTGATGCTGCGGCGGATGAGCCTGGTCGGCGACGCCATGGCGCATGCGATCCTGCCGGGGGCGGCGATCGGCTTCCTGCTGTCCGGGCTCAACCTGTTCGCGATGACGACCGGCGGCCTGATCGCGGGCTTTGCCGTGGCGCTGCTCGCCGGCCTCGTCGCCCGCACCACCGAATTGAAGGAGGACGCCTCGCTTGCGACCTTCTATCTGGTCTCGCTCGCGCTCGGCGTCACGATTGTTTCGATCAAGGGCACCAATATCGACCTGCTGCACGTGCTGTTCGGCAACATCCTGGCGATGGACGACCAGACCCTGCTGGTGATCGCGTTCAACGCCACCCTCACGCTCCTGGTGCTCGCGGTGATCTATCGCCCGCTGGTGATCGAATGCGTCGATCCGGTATTCCTGCGCACCGTGAGCCGGGCCGGCGCGCCGGCGCATCTCGCCTTCCTCGCGCTGGTCGTGGTCAACCTCGTCAACGGCTTCCACGCGCTCGGCACGCTGCTCGGCGTCGGACTGATGATCCTGCCCGCGGGCATTGCGCGGTTCTGGTCGCGCGACATCACCACCATGATCTGCATCGCGGTGGCGAGCGCGATGCTGTCGGGCTATGCCGGACTGGTGCTGTCGTACCAGACCCGGATTCCCTCCGGCCCGGCGATCATCCTGGTCGCGGCGGGGCTCTATATTGTGTCGCTGCTGTTCGGCAATGTCAGCGGCTTGGTGCGGCAGCTGTTTCCCGGCCGCCATCTCGAGGCGTGAGTACGATGCGGCGATTGTTCGGTTTGATTGGTCTGGCGCTGCTGCTGGCGAGTGGACCGGCGCGCGCCGCCGAGCGCATCAATGTCGTCGCGAGCTTCTCGATCCTCGCCGACATGGTGCGCAATGTCGGCGGCAATAATGTCGACGTGACGGCGCTGGTCGGGCCCGACGGCGACGCGCATGTCTACGCGCCGACGCCGGCGGATGCCAAGAAGGTCGCCGACGCCAAGCTCGTGGTGATCAACGGTCTCGGCTTCGAGGGCTGGATGCCGCGGCTGCTGCAGGCCTCGGGCAGCAAGGCGCCGGTCGCGGTGGCGACCAAGGGGATCATGCCACGGAAGATGGGCGGCCATGACGATCCGCATGCCTGGCAATCCGTGGCCAATGCGAAGATCTACGTCGTCAATATTCGCGACGGGCTGATCGCCGCGGCCCCCGACCACACAGCCATCTTCAAGGCCAATGCCGACGCCTATCTGGCCAAGCTCGAGGCGCTCGACCGCGAGGTGCATGAGGCGGTGGCGAAAGTGCCGGAGGCGCGGCGCAAGGTGATCTCGACCCATGGCGCCTTCGGCTATTTCGCCGACGCCTACGGCGTCACGTTCTTCTCGCCGCTCAGCGTGTCCACGGATTCCGAGCCCAGCGCGCGCGATATCGCCGCCATCATCGCCCAGATCAAGGTTGCGAAAATTCCGGCAGTTTTTCTCGAAAATATCAGCGATCCCCGCCTGATCGAGCGGATCGCGGCCGAGACCGGCGCCCGGGTCGGCGGCACCCTGTATTCGGACGGTTTGACGGCCGAAAAGGGCGATGCACCCACTTACATTGATATGGTCAGGCACAATATAAAGGCCCTGACCAGCGCGCTCGCCGAGTAGGGCAGGGGCCTCCCTGTCTGGATTGAGCGCGGCCCCAAGTTCCTTCGGAGTTGTTATGGCTGAAGCTTCGCAAAAAATTCCTGTGACCGTGCTGACGGGCTATCTCGGCGCCGGCAAGACCACGCTGTTGAACCGCATCCTGTCGGAAAACCACGGCAAGAAATACGCCGTCATCGTCAACGAATTCGGCGAGATCGGCATCGACAACGACCTCATCATCGGCGCCGATGAGGAAGTGTTCGAGATGAACAATGGCTGCGTCTGCTGCACGGTGCGCGGCGACCTCGTCCGCATCATGGACGGCCTGATGAAGCGCAAGGGCAAGTTCGACGCCATCATCGTCGAGACCACCGGCCTTGCCGATCCCGCGCCGGTCGCGCAGACCTTCTTCGTCGACGAGGACGTGCAGAAGAACGCCCGGCTCGACGCGGTCGTGACCGTCGCCGATGCCAAATGGCTGAGTGACCGCCTCAAGGACGCGCCGGAAGCCAAGAACCAGATCGCGTTCGCCGACGTCATCGTGCTGAACAAGACCGACCTGGTCTCCAAGCCCGAGCTCGCCGAGGTCGAAGCCCGCATCCGTGGCATCAATCCCTATGCCAAGCTGCACCGCACCGAGCGTTGCCAGGTCGGGCTGACCGACGTGCTGGAGCGCGGCGCGTTCGATCTCGACCGCATCCTGGAGATCGAGCCGGATTTCCTCGAGGCCGGCGACGATCACGACCATGATCACGATCATCATCACCATGATCATAATCACCACCACCATGATCACGAGCACGGCCATGCCGGGTTGAAGCATTATCACGACGAGGACATGCAATCGCTGTCGCTGCGTTCGGAGAAGCCGCTCGACCCGACCAAGTTCATGCCCTGGCTGCAGCAGCTCGTCGCCACCGAGGGCCAGAAGATCCTGCGCTCGAAGGGCATCCTCGCCTTCACCGGCGATGACGACCGCTACGTGTTCCAGGGCGTCCACATGATGCTGGAGGGCGACCATCAGCGGAAATGGAAGGACGGCGAGAAGCGCGAGAGCCGCGTCGTGTTCATCGGTCGCGAACTGCCCGAGCAGGCGATCCGCGACGGCTTCGAGCAGTGCATCACCACGTGATGAAAGAGTTCGATCCGGGCGGGGCCCCTTCTTCCATCGTTTCGATCACCGACCGCGTCAAGCCGCTGCCGCTCGGCGCGGCGGTGAGCTCGGTGCATTTCCTCGGCGACCGCGCGTTCTTCGTCGGCTCCGAGGAGGGCGTTGCGATCGCGACCGCCGACGGCGAGATCACGCGGACGCAGACGCATTTCGGCGCCATCCTGTGCGCCGCCTCCGACGGTAAGCGGCTCGTCACCGGCGGTGACGACGGCAAGCTGATCGCGATCGACGCCAAGGGCGAGACCTCTGTCATTGCGACCGACGCCAAGCGGCGCTGGATCGACAACGTCGCCCTGCACAGCGACGGCACGCTGGCGTGGTCGGCGGGCAAGACCGCGTTCGTGCGCAATCCCAAGGGCGAGGAGAAAACCTTCGAGGTACCGTCGACCGTCGGCGGGCTTGCTTTTGCGCCGAAGGGCCTGCGGCTTGCGATCGCGCATTACAACGGCGTGACCTTGTGGTTTCCCAACATGGCGGCCAATCCGGAGTTTCTGGAATGGGCCGGCTCGCATCTCGCCGTCATGTTCAGCCCGGACAACAAATTCCTCGTCACTGCGATGCACGAGCCCGCGATGCATGGCTGGCGGCTCGCCGACAACCGGCATATGCGGATGAGCGGCTATCCCGGCCGCGTCCGCTCGATGTCTTGGAGCGTCGGCGGCAAGGGGCTCGCGACCTCGGGCGCCGATACCGTGATCGTCTGGCCGTTCACCAGCAAGGACGGCCCGATGGGCAAGGAGCCGGCGATGCTGGCGCCGATGCCGGCGCGGGTCGCCGTGGTCGCCTGCCATCCGAAGAACGACATCATGGCGGTCGGCTATGCCGACGGCACCGTGCTGATGGTCCGGCTCGAGGACGGCGCCGAGATCCTGGTGCGCCGGAACGCCGGCACGGCGGTGTCGGCGCTCGGATGGAATGCCAAGGGCACGCTGCTCGCCTTCGGCACGGAAGATGGTGACGCGGGCATCGTGGAAATGTAAGAGATCGCGGCAGACGAAGCGTTTTCGAGCGAAGTGGGTACCGGTTCGCGTGAAGAAAACGCGTCAAAAGACGAAGCTCGCGCCGGAGCCGCAGCGTCATGCGATTTCTCACCACGTTCCAGCTCGCCGACTTCATCGACACGCTGGTCAGCCTGACCACGGCCTTTGTATTCGGCACCCTGATCGGCGCTGAGCGGCAGTACCGACAGCGCACCGCGGGTCTGCGCACCAATGTGCTGGTCGCGGTCGGCGCTGCCGCCTTCGTCGACCTCGCGATGCATCTGGCCGGCGCCGACGGAGCGGTGCGGGTGATCGCCTATGTGGTGTCGGGGATCGGCTTCCTCGGCGCCGGCGTCATCATGAAGCAGGGCATGGATGTGCGCGGCCTCAACACCGCGGCCACGCTGTGGGCCTCGGCCGCGGTCGGCTCCTGCGCCGGTGCCGACCTCGTGGCGCAGGCGGCGGCGCTGACCGTGTTCGTGATCGCCGGCAACACGCTGCTGCGTCCGCCATCAACCGCATCCCGCTGAACGAGAAGGCCTCGGAGGCGACCTACTACTTCAAGCTCGCGGTTACCCCGGAAGCGCTGCCGGACATGCGCGATCGCCTGGTCGAGAAGCTGGAGGCAGCGAACTACCCTGTTGCCGATGTCGACGTGGTCGAGGCCGGCGACGACTTCCTCGAGATCGTGGCGACGCTGGTCTCGACCGCGGTCGAACCCAACGAGTTGAATTCCGTGGTGGTGGACCTGCAGCATCAGCCCGGCGTGCGGCACGCGACCTGGGAGGTCAGCACCACGGATTGAGCCGAGGTTCCCGCAAGCACCGCTTCGGAACCATGCCGTGGCGGGATCGTTGACCCCGCGGACAAGGCGCAGGTGAACGAGATGGCTGTGGATCGGACCAGGTTGCGAATCGACATGCTGATCGCCTCGACGCTGGTGGCAGCGGGCGTTGCGATCGCGGTGCTTTCGCTGCACGCGATCAATGCCGCTCCGCCGCAGGAGATCGCGCAGGCGACCCAGCCGCTGCAACCGACGCCGACGCCCGAGCCGCAGCAGACGGCGCCGCCGGCCGAGTCGAAGCCGGGCGGTGAGCGGCCGACCACGCCGGCGCCGCAGCCCGCGCGTCCCGACGATGAGGCACGGAAGGCCGGCGCCAAGCCGGTGCTGCCGCCCGCGCCCGCGGAGAAGACCGCGCCGCCGATCGAGAAAAAGTAAGCGCGCCGCGGCCCGCATTGTGACGCGGATTTGACGGACGCTGCCGATTATACGGTCTCGCCTCCGCCGCGGGCGCCCTCCATAATCTGTCCTCTCGCCAACGACAGATGGGGCCTGCCATGAAGATCGAGGACGTCCGGCGCACCGCCTATTCGATGCCGCTTACCAACCCGTCGTTTCCGCCGGGGCCCTACCGGTTCTTCGACCGCGAATATTTCATCATCACCTACAAGACCGACCCGGAAGCGCTCGCCGCCGTGGTGCCGGAGCCGCTCGAGGTCGCCGAGCCGGTGGTGAAGTACGAGTTCATCCGCATGCCGGACTCGACCGGTTTCGGCGACTACACCGAGACCGGGCAGGTGATCCCGGTTCGCTTCAGGGGCGAGGAGGGCGCCTACACCCACGCGATGTACTTAGACGACGAAGGCCCGATCGCCGGCGGCCGCGAGCTGTGGGGATTTCCGAAGAAGCTGGCAAAGCCCAGGATCGAGGTCGAGAGCGATGTGCTGGTCGGCTCGCTGCATTACGGCTCGGTGCTCTGCGCCTCCGCCACCATGGGCTACAAGCACCGCAAGGTCGACCTCGACACCGTGCTGAAATCGATGACGGCGCCGAACTTCATTCTGAAGATCATCCCGCATGTCGACGGCAGCCCGCGGATCTGCGAGTTGGTGCGGTTTCATCTGGAAGACATCACGCTGAAGGAGGCCTGGACCGGCCCCGCCGCGCTCGGCCTGTTTCCGCACGCGCTGTGCGACGTCGCCCGCCTGCCGGTGCGCGAGGTGGTCTCGGCGCTGCATTTCAAGGCAGACCTGACCCTCGGCCTCGGCTCGGTCGCGTTCGACTACATGGCGAGATGACGAAGTCATTCCGGGGCAGCGATGAACCATGGTGCGCACTCGCGCACCCGAGAATCTCGCGCAACGATTTCGAGGCCCCGGGTCTGCGCGCCTAAGCGCGCATCCCGGGATGACCCTTCGGGTCAGCGCACCAGAATATTCTTGAACTGCCAGGGATCGCTGGTGTCGATATCTTCCGGGAACAGTCCCGGACGATCCGTCAGCGGGGTCCAGTCGGTGTAGAAACCCTTCACCGGGCCGAGATAGGGTAGCTGGATTTCCAGGAGACGATCGAAGTCCATCTCGTCGGCCTCGACGATGCCTTCGTTCGGGTTTTCCAGCGCCCACACCATGCCGCCGAGCACGGCGGACGTCACTTGCAGGCCGGTGGCGTTCTGATAGGGCGCGAGCTTGCGAGTCTCCTCGATGGAGAGCTGCGAGCCGTACCAGTAGGCATTGTTGTCATGGCCGAACAGCAGCACGCCGAGCTCGTCGATGCCGTCGACGATTTCGTTCTCATCGAGGATGTGGTGCTTTTCCTGCATCTTCGCTGCGCGGCCGAACATTTCATGCAGCGACAGCACGGCGTCGTCGGCCGGGTGATAGGCATAGTGGCAGGTCGGCCGATAGATCGCCGTGCCAGATGCGTCACGCACCGTGAAGTAATCGGCGATCGAGATCGACTCGTTGTGGGTGACGAGGAAGCCGTACTGCGCGCCGCGGGTCGGGCACCAGGTGCGTACGCGCGTGTTGGCGCCGGGCTGCATCAGATAGATGGCTGCGCCGCAGCCGGCTTCGTGGGTATGCGCATTCTCGGGCATCCATTTCTCATGGGTGCCCCAGCCGAGTTCGGACGGCTGCACGCCTTCCGACAGGAAACCTTCTACCGACCAGGTGTTGACGAAGACGTCAGGCTCTTTCGGCGACTTGGAGCGCTGGGTGTCGCGTTCGGCGATGTGGATGCCCTTCACGCCGGCCTGCCGCATCAAGTCCGCCCATTCGGCCTTAGTCTTCGGCTTCGGGGCATTGAGCTTCAGATCGGCGGCGACATTGAGCAGCGCCTGCTTGACGAAGAACGAGACCATGCCGGGATTGGCGCCACAGCAGGAGACGGCCGTCGTCGAGCCCGCGGGACGCGCCTTCTTGGCGGCCAGCGTCACTTCGCGAAGCGCGTAGTTGGAGCGCGCTTCCGGGCCCTTCGAGGAATCGAAATAGAAGCCGAGCCAGGGCTCGTTGACGGTGTCGATGTAGAGAGCGCCGAGTTCGTTGCACAGCTCCATGATGTCGGTCGAGCCGGTATCGACCGACAGATTGACGCAAAAGCCCTGGCCGCCGCCTTCAGTGAGCAGCGGGCTCAGCAGGTCGCGATAATTGTCCTTGGTCACGGCCTTCTGGATGAATTTGACGTTGTGCTTCTCGCAATGCGCCTTGCGGCCCTCGTCCTTGGGGTCGATCACGGTGACGCGCGACTTGTCGTAGTCGAGATGCCGCTCGATCAAAGGCAGCGTGCCTTTGCCGATCGAGCCGAAGCCGATCATGACAATGGGACCTGTGATCTTCGCGTAGATCTGCGAGGCGGGGCTCATCATTTTCTCCAGGAGAGTGCCTAGCGGCGGACAGAGTGGATCAGGGGTTGCGACGCTTCGCGGTGACTTCGATCTCGACCTTCATCTCGGGCTTGTAGAGCCCCGCGACGATCAGCATCGTTGCGGCCGGGCGGATGTCGCCGAGGACCTCGCCGCAGACCGCGAAATGGGCATCCACGTCACGGGCGTCGGTGAGGTAGTAGGTCGCGCGGACGATGTCGGCCATCGCAAAGCCTCCCTCCTTGAGGGCGGCCTCGATGGTCTTGAAGCAGTTCCGTGACTGGCTCGTGACATCTGATGGCATGGTCATCGTGGCGTAGTCATAGCCGGTGGTTCCCGCGACGAAGGCGAAGTCGCCGTCAATCACGGCACGGCTGTAGCCGGCGGTCTTCTCAAAGGGCGAGCCGGTGGAAATCAGGCGGCGGGACATGTTGGACCTCGACTGAAAATGGCTTTGCGCGGGGTTTACGGGCATTTTTGGCGCCTGCGCAACCCCTTGGTTCAGGCTGGGTGCGGCCGGCACTAATGGGACTGCAGCGTGGTGTCCGGCGGCGATGGCGGCGTGCCGGTCCAGCGCCGGCCCAGGATATCCCTGACGATCATCATCGAGATCAGGATCAACATGACCGTGGTGACGAGGCCGCGCCAACGCGGGCGCGCGCCATCGGTGATGGGAAGGTGCTCCGACATGGCGGCCCGCCTTACGCCGCGTGCGGCACGGCGAGCGGTGCCTTCCGGGTCCGGGATCGCGTCCGCGGTGCCTTGGCCTCGGGCAGCGGCGCGCCGGTCGGCGTGATCATGCCCCAGGCGCCATCCAGCGCGCCCGCGACAAGCTCGACGCCGAGCAGCCGCTCGCGCTCGAATGTGCCCGGCAGCGACAGCTCGCCGGTCTTGGCCGCGGTGAAGCCGAAGCGGGCGTAGTAAGGCGCATCGCCAAGCAGGATCACGGCGCCGTGGCCGCGCGCCTTGGCCACCGCCAGCGCACGCTGCATCAGCGCGGCGCCGACGCCGAGGCCGCGGCAGTCGTCGTCGACTGCCAGCGGCCCCAGCATCAGCGCGCTGCGGCCCCCCGCGCTGACGTGCCACAACCGCACGGTTCCAACCAGCCGGCCGTCCTGGCGCACGGCCGCAAGGCTCAGGCCTTCGGCGGGCACGCGTCCGTCGCGCAGGCGCTGGCAGGTGCGCGTATGGCGATTACAGCCAAAGCAGGCATCCAGCAGCGCTTCGCGTGCGACGACGTCCGAGCCACGCTCCGCACGGATCGCGAACGGGGCGGCATCTCGGATGAGGGCAACGGGGGTGTTCCGTTTTGCAGTCATGGCACGTCAGTCCCCGCTTGCAACGGCATGTCGTACGCCGCGGCAAGCGTCGTTCAGGAAAATCAAAAATGATCGGGGAGGAGCCGGCGGGGCCGGCTCCCGGTTTATCGGGCCTCGAAAAGGAGGCGGGTCAGATGTGGTAGGTCTTCAGCGGCGGAATGCCGTTGAACGCCACCGACGAGTAGGTCGACGTATAGGCGCCGGTGCCTTCGATCAGCAGCTTGTCGCCGATCTCGAGTGTCACCGGGAGCGGATACGGCAGCTTCTCGTACAGTACGTCGGCGCTGTCGCAGGTCGGGCCCGCGAGCACGCACGGCGTCATGTCCGCCCCGTCATGCGGGGTGCGGATGGCGTAGCGGATCGACTCGTCCATCGTCTCGGCGAGACCACCGAACTTGCCGATGTCGAGATAGACCCAGCGCACCTCGTCCTCGTCGCTCTTCTTCGAGATCAGAACGACTTCGGTCTCGATGATTCCAGCATTGCCGACCATGCCGCGGCCCGGCTCGATGATCGTCTCCGGGATCTGGTTGCCGAAATGCTTGCGCAGCGCGCGGAAGATCGACCGGCCATATTGCAGGACCGGCGGAACGTCCTTGAGGTACTTGGTCGGGAAGCCGCCGCCCATGTTGACCATGGTGAGGTTGATCCCGCGCTCGGCGCAGTCACGGAACACGGTCGACGCCATCGCGAGCGCGCGGTCCCACGCCTTCACCTTGCGCTGCTGCGAGCCGACATGGAACGAGATGCCGCACGGCTCCAGGCCCAGGCGCTTGGCGAGGTCGAGCACGTCGACCGCCATCTCCGGGTCGCAGCCGAACTTGCGCGACAGCGGCCACTCGGCGCCGGCGCAGTCATAGAGGATGCGGCAGAACACCTTGGCGCCGGGGGCGGCGCGGGCGATCTTCTCGACCTCGGCGGCGCAATCGACCGCGAACAGGCGAATGCCGAGCGCGAAGGCACGCGCGATGTCGCGCTCCTTCTTGATCGTGTTGCCATAGGAGATGCGGTCCGGCGTCGCACCGGCGGCCAGCGCCATCTCGATTTCCGCAACCGTCGCGGTGTCGAAGCAGGAGCCGAGCGAGGCCAGCAGCGACAGCACTTCGGGCGCCGGGTTGGCCTTCACCGCATAGAACACGCGGCTGTCCGGCAGCACCTTCGCGAAGGTCTGGTAATTGTCGCGCACGACTTCGAGGTCGACGACGAGGCACGGCTCGGTGTCGAGTCCATCCTGGCGGCGGTGGCGCAGGAATTCCTGGATACGTTCAGTCATGGCACTCTCCAACGGTCCCAGCGACGGGATCCGCATCAACGTGACGTCGGGTAAGAGCGCTTCGGCCACATCGCGCGATGGAGGCGCGTTGAGGCCAAGAGACTCAAACCAGACTGTGCTGCCGTGGATTGGTTGGGAGAGTTTCCCGCCCGATCACCTGGCAATGAAGGACAAGCCTTTTCAGTAGCCCGGGCCGGCGTTGGACCGCCGGTAGAGACCAAAAAAGCCCGATCCGTCGTTGCTTTAAGTCGCGTCCCCCGTTGAGAGCGGGGTGCGCCGGTTCGCCTCCGGCTGCCAGTCACGGTTGCAAAGAGTGGTGAGACCTTCAACGGCATCCCTGGAGAGAGATGCTGGCCGCCTCGTGTCCTGATGGACGTAAGCGACCCTCGGTTCTTCCACCCCTTGGCGGCTGTCCGGCCTCTTGTCCGGATACCTACCGACTGACACACGACCACAGGCACGTGCGAAATTGGGCAAGGCAGGAAATAAGTCTTTTGACTTCGTGGCGCAAGAATTTTTTTGCGATAGCGGCAAATTTCCCTAACGCGTGCTTGCGATGTCGCGCGCAGCACGCGTCGGACGCGCTGAAGATGAACGGCTGTTAAGAATGACTAACGAAGCGTGTGTGCGTTTTAGCCTTGTGCCGCAGTGCTTTCTTGAATCGCTCAAACTCACGCGCGACGCGTGAACGGCTCGACGCGCTGAGCTGCGCGGATGAAGGCGATCATGATCAGCACGCCGATGCCGAACAGCACCGCCTGCAGGATGTGCGCGGCGACGTCGTCGAGCCCGAGCAGAATCGCGAGCGCCCAGCCGCCGGCGAACGCCGCGCCGAACACTTCCGCGCCGATCAGGATCGCCGCCGAGATCACGGTGATGACGCTTGGCCAGGCGATGGTGCGGTTGCCTGAGGTGGAGGGCTGCATGGTCATGAAATAGGTCCTGTTCAGGGGGCGCAATCTCTCCGAAAAGTGCCCATCTATCAAGCGCAAAAGGCCCAAAAATGCCGTATCGCGTGATATAGATTGGGCAGCATTTTCAAGGCGAAAAACGGGACATTCGATGTCAGAAACCAGCGCAGACGCCAAGGCTCAGGCTCTTGCCAACCCCCTCCTGAAGGCATGGCAGACGCCGCTCGAGACGCCGCCGTTCGCCGAGATCAAGCCGGAGCATTTCCTGCCCGCCTTCGAGCAGGCCTTCGCCGATCATTCCGCGGAAGTGACTGCGATCACCCACGATCCGGCGCTGCCCGACTTCGACAACACCATCACCGCGCTGGAGCGCTCCGGCAAACTGCTGTCGAAGGTCGCGGCGGTGTTCTACGACCTGGTCTCGGCGCATTCGAGCCCGGCGATCCTGGAGATCGACAAGGAGGTGTCGCCCCGGATGGCGCGGCACTGGAATCCGATCATGATGAACGCTGTGCTGTTTGGCCGCATCGCCATGCTGCACGAGAAGCGCGCCTCCCTCGGCCTGACTGGCGAGCAGATGCGGCTGCTGGAACGCACCTACACCCGCTTCCGCCGCTCCGGCGCCGGCCTCGACGATGCGGCAAAGGCCCGCATGGCCGAGATCAACGAGCGCCTCGCCCATCTCGGCACCTCGTTCAGCCACCATCTGCTCGGCGACGAGCAGGAGTGGTCCATGGAGCTCGGCGAGGACGACCGCGCCGGCCTCTCCGACACATTTGTGGCGGCCGCCAAGGCTGCGGCGGAAGAGCGCGGCATGCCCGGCAAGGCGATTGTGACGCTGTCGCGCTCCTCGGTCGAGCCGTTCCTGCAGAGCTCGTCGCGGCGCGACCTGCGCGAGAAGGTCTACAAGGCCTTCACGGCGCGCGGCGACAATGGCAACGCCAACGACAACAACGCGACCATCGTGGAGATCCTCAGGCTGCGCGAGGAGACCGCCAAGATCCTGGGCTTCCCGACCTACGCCGCCTATCGCCTCGAGGATTCCATGGCCAAGACGCCGGAGGCCGTGCGTGGCCTCCTGGAGCGGGTCTGGAAACCGGCGCGGGCCCGGGCGCTCGCCGACCGTGACGCGCTGCAGGCGCTGATCGCGGAGGAGGGCGGCAATTTCACCCTCGCGTCCTGGGACTGGCGCTACTACGCCGAGAAGCTGCGCCAGCGCCGCGCCAATTTCGACGATTCCGCGATCAAGCCCTATCTGGTGCTCGACCACATGATCGAGGCCGCGTTCGACTGCGCCACCCGCCTGTTCGGCGTCACCTTCGAGGAGCGCAAGGATATCCCGGTGTGGCATCCGGACGTCCGGGTCTGGGAGGTCAAGGGCCGCGACGGCCAGCACAAGGCGCTGTTCTACGGCGATTACTTCGCGCGGCCGTCAAAGCGGTCCGGCGCCTGGATGACCTCGCTGCGCGACCAGCAGAAGCTCGACGGCGACGTCGCGCCGCTGGTCATCAATGTCTGCAACTTCGCCAAGGGCGCCGATGGCGCGCCGTCGCTGCTGTCGCCCGACGACGCGCGGACCCTGTTCCACGAGTTCGGCCATGGCCTGCACGGCATGCTGTCCAACGTGACCTATCCGTCACTGTCCGGAACCAGCGTGTTCACCGACTTCGTCGAGCTGCCCTCGCAGCTCTATGAGCACTGGCAGGAGCGGCCCGAGGTGCTGCAGCGCTTCGCCCGCCACTACCAGACCGGGGAGGCGCTGCCGGACGATTTGCTCAAGCGCTTCCTCGCCGCACGCAAGTTCAATCAGGGCTTTGCCACCGTGGAGTTCGTCTCCTCGGCGCTGGTCGACCTCGAATTCCACACCCAGCCGGCGGCAGCGAGCTGGGATGTCCGCGCCTTCGAACAGAAGGAGCTGGAGAAGATCGGCATGCCCGCCGAAATCTCGCTGCGGCACCGGCCGACGCAGTTCGGCCACATCTTCTCCGGCGACCACTATGCCTCCGGCTACTACAGCTACATGTGGTCGGAGGTGATGGACGCCGACGCCTTCGGCGCCTTCGAGGAGGCCGGCGACATTTTCGATCCCGCGACCGCCAAGCGGCTGCATGACGACATCTATTCGTCGGGCGGCTCGCGCGATCCGGAGGAGGCCTATGTCGCCTTCCGCGGCCGCGAGCCCGAGCCGGACGCGCTGCTGCGCCGCCGTGGCCTGCTCGAAACGCCTGAGGCGGCCTGAGGTGCGGCCGTTGTTGAACCGGCTGATCGGCTGGCTCGTGCTTGCGGTGTCCGTCGTGCTCGGCACGGCGGCCGCCGAGGCCCATCCGCATGTCTGGATCGTCGCCAGGAGCGAGCTGATCTACGCGCCCGACGGCACCATCACCGGAGTCCGCCACGCCTGGACGTTTGACGACATGTTCTCGACCTACGCGCTGCAGGGCATCGAGACCAAGGTGAAGGGCGCCTACAGCCGCGAGGAGCTGGCGCCGTTGGCGCAGACCAATGTCGAATCGCTGAAGGAATACGCCTACTTCACCTTCGCCAAGGGCGACGGCAAGAAGCAGAAGTTCACCGAGCCGGTCGACTATTTCCTCGAATACAAGGATTCGGCGCTGACGCTGCACTTCACCTTGCCGGTGAAGACGCCGTTCAAGGCCAGGCAGCTCTCGCTCGAAGTGTTCGACCCGACCTATTTCATCGACTTCCAGTATGCCGAGAAGGAGCCGGTCAAGCTGGTCGGCGCCGCGGCGAACTGCAAGATGCAGTTCGAGCGGCCGAATAGCGACGGCACCGCCGCCGCGCAGAAGCTCGGCGAGCAGACCTTTCTCGACGGCGGCAACGGCAATTTCGGCATGATGTTCGCCAACAAGGTCTCGGTGGAGTGCCCATGACGCCGACCGTCTCGCGCATGACCCGCGGCCTCGTCGTCACAGCCGCCGTGGTCGCTGCAATAGCATTGCTTGATGGCGCCGTTCATGCGCTGCTGGCGCAAGATCCGTTCGGCGCGCCGCGCGCGGCGGAGCCGCAGGGCGGGTTGGTCGGTTGGCTATTGGCGAAACAGTCGGAGTTTTACCGCGAGATCTCCCAGACCATCCGCGCCGCGAAATCCGACGGTTCGGCGGTCTGGACGCTGCTTGCGATCTCCTTTGCCTACGGAATCTTCCATGCCGCCGGCCCCGGCCACGGCAAGGCGGTGATCTCATCCTACATGGTCGCCAATCGCGAGACCGCGCGGCGCGGCATCGTGCTGTCGTTCGCCTCGGCGCTGATGCAGTCGGTGGTCGCCGTTCTGATCGTGGGCATCTGTGCCTGGCTGCTCAACGCGACCGCGAAGACCATGTGCGGGGCGGAGAAGGCGATCGAGATCGCAAGCTACGCGCTGATCGCGGCATTCGGCGCCCGGCTGGTGTGGGTCAAGGGCGGCGGCTTCTTCCGTGCGCTGCAGATGCCGCGCCCGACGCTGGCGATGGCCGGCGCGCATCAGCACGACCACCCTGATCACGATCACCACGACCATGGTCATGATCACCATCATCGTCACGCGCATGACGATCATGGCCATCATCATGATCACGGCCACGATCACGGGCATGACGCGCAGCACGTCCATGACGAGCATTGCGGCCATTCGCACGGGCCGACGCCGGCCGAGCTTGCTGGTCCCGGTGGCTGGCGGCGCGGCTTAGGTGCGATCCTTACGGTCGGGATCCGGCCGTGCTCGGGCGCGATCCTGGTACTGGTGTTCGCGCTGGCGCAGGGCCTGTTCTGGGCCGGCATTGCCGCGACTTTCGTGATGGGGCTCGGCACCGCCATCACGGTGGCGGCGATCGCGCTGGTCGCGGTGTCGGCGCGCGGCGTGGCCGAGCGGCTGAGCGCGGCGCGCGACGGCGGCGGCATGGTCATCATGCGCGGCCTGGAATTCGCCGCCGCGGGCCTCGTGCTGTTGTTCGGGCTCGGGCTGCTGTTCGGCTATGTCGCGGCCGAGCGCGCGACGTGCCTTTGAAGTCACCTCGCCCCGCTTGCGGGGAGAGGGCGAAATTCGCGTGTGCGAATTTCGGGTGAGGGGGAGTCTCCGCGTGCTTTCTTCCATCGAATTTGCGGAGACGGCCCCTCACCCCAGCCCTCTCCCCGTGAGAACGGGGAGAGGGAGAAGAAGCAGCTCAACTCGTCAGATAGCCCCTGATCGCCGGCAGCAGGAAGATCGCGATGTTGATCGCGAATCCGATGCTCCAGAGGATCGAGCGCAGCGTCGGGCGGTTGCCGATATAGGTGAAGACGTAAGCGATCCGCACGATCAGGAACAGCACCGCGAGCTCGTCGATCAGCCGCAGCGGGCCGATGCGGAATTCGGCGAGCAGCACGGCGAAGGCGAAGAACGGGAAGGCCTCGATGCCGTTCTGGTGCGCGCCGAGCGCCCGCGAGCGGATCGGGTCGTCGTAGAATTCGGGATCGCGCGGCCTGGCATTGTCGAAGCTGCGGAAGCCGGTCCACTTCACCGATACGATCGTCAGCAGCGAGAGCATCAGCGTCCCGAAGACGCACCATTCGGCGATCGTCATGGTTCCCCCTTATTCCGCACGGGAACGTAGCCAACCCGCACTCGGCTTGACAAGGTTGGAGCAACGCGCGAAGCCCAAAGCTCCCAGGCGAAGGATATCAAGCGCAAGGCCATCATGAGCACGGTGATCCCCTTCGAGAGCGCGAAGCCTGCCGCGGGGCCGAAGCCGGAACGCGTCGGCGTGCTGCTGGTCAATCTCGGCACGCCCGATACGGCGGATGCCGCCGGCGTGCGGGTCTATCTCAAGGAATTCCTGTCCGATCCGCGGGTGATCGAGGATCAGGGCCTGCTCTGGAAGCTGATCCTCAACGGCATCATCCTGCGGGTCCGTCCGGCCCGCAAGGCGCGCGACTATCTGAAGATCTGGAACACCGAGAAGAACGAGTCGCCGCTGAAGACCATCACGCGCTCGCAGGCCGACAAGCTGGCGGAGGCGATCGCCGATCACGACCACGTCGTGGTCGACTGGGCGATGCGCTACGGCAACCCTTCGATCAAGCAGCGCATCGAGGCGCTGGCGGCGCAGGGCTGCGGCCGGCTCCTGGTGGTGCCGCTCTATCCGCAATATTCCGCCGCGACGTCGGCGACCGTCTGCGACGAGGCGTTTCGCGTGCTGGCCGGCATGCGCGCGCAGCCGATCCTGCGGGTGACGCCGCCTTACTACGACGATCCCGACTACATCGAGGCGCTCGCGGTCTCGATCAATGCGCATCTCGCGACATTGCCGTTCCAGCCCGAGATCATCGTCGCGTCGTTCCACGGCATGCCGAAGGAATATGTCGACAAGGGCGATCCGTATCAGGCGCAATGCATCGCCACGACCAATGCGCTGCGCAAGCGGCTCGGGCTCGATGCCGACAAGCTGATCCTCACCTTCCAGTCGCGCTTCGGCAAGGCCGAGTGGCTGCAGCCTTATACCGACAAGACGGTCGAGAAGCTGGCCAAGGACGGCGTGCGGCGCATTGCCGTGGTCACGCCCGGCTTCTCCGCCGATTGCCTGGAGACGCTAGAGGAGATCGCGCAGGAGAATGCCGAGATCTTCCGGCACAATGGCGGCGAGCAGTTTGCGGCAATCCCGTGCCTCAACGACAGTGACGGCGGCATGGACGTGATCCGCCAGCTCGTGCTGCGCGAGCTGCAAGGTTGGATTTGAGAAAGGCTGGATCTAGCAAGGCTGGATTTGATTGTTAACGATCCGTGACACCGGGCACGGGCATTCGTTGGCATCTGGTCATCCGACAGCAGCTTCCTATGTGCTAGGGAGAACAACAGCCGGCTGAACCGGCGGAGCGGTCCTGCCGACCAATGCACGACCGTGACTGGCGACGGTCTCGCCGGCCCTGGAGGACTTTATGACTGGCTTCGACGTTTTCGCGATCGCGTTTGTTCTTCTCGTCATCGTTACGCTGTTCGCCGGGGTCAAGACCGTTCCGCAGGGTTTTGACTGGACCATCGAGCGGTTCGGCAAATACACCCGCACGCTGTCCCCCGGCCTCAATTTGATCGTGCCCTATTTCGATCGCATCGGGCGCAAGATCAACATGATGGAGCAGGTGATCGACATCCCCGAGCAGGAGGTGATCACCAAGGACAACGCCACCGTGACGGTGGACGGCGTCGCGTTCTACCAGGTGTTCGATGCCGCCAAGGCGAGCTACGAGGTCGCCAATCTCAACCAGGCGATCACCGTCCTGACCATGACCAACATCCGCTCGGTGATGGGCTCGATGGATCTCGACCAGGTGCTGTCGCATCGTGACGAGATCAACGAGCGGCTGCTGCGCGTGGTCGACGCCGCGGTGTCGCCCTGGGGCGTCAAGGTCAACCGCATCGAGATCAAGGACATCGTGCCGCCGGCCGACCTCGTCGAGGCGATGGGCCGGCAGATGAAGGCCGAGCGCGTCAAGCGCGCCGACATCTTGCAGGCCGAGGGCCAGCGGCAATCCGAAATCCTGCGCGCCGAGGGCGCCAAGCAGGGTCAGATCCTGCAGGCCGAAGGCCGCCGCGAAGCCGCCTTCCGCGACGCCGAGGCGCGCGAACGGCTTGCCGAGGCCGAAGCCAAGGCGACCCAGATGGTGTCGGAATCGATCGCCAAGGGCGACGTCGCCGCGCTGAACTATTTCATCGCCGACAAGTACATCAAGGCGTTCGGCCAGCTTGCGGAGTCGCCGAACCAGAAGGTCCTGATGCTGCCGATCGAGACCTCGAGCGTGCTGGGCTCGCTGGCCGGCATCGGCGAGATCGCCCGCGCCACCTTCGGCGAGAGTGCGGCGTCCGCTACGGCCGCAGCACGGCGTGGCGGCTCGGTGCCGCCGGCCGGCCCGACGGCGCCGCCGCCGGTGCCGCCGCAGCGGTGAGGGCGTGACGGCGTCGCGCCCGCAATGGTAGAGATCACGTCATGGCCGAGATGTTTTCGACATTGGGTACCTGGAACTGGCTGATCTTCGGCTTCATCCTGATGGCGCTGGAGCTCGCGGCGCCCGGGGTGTTCCTGTTCTGGCTCGGGCTCGCGGCACTGCTGGTCGGCCTGCTGTCGTTCGCCTTCACGCCGTCCTGGCAGATACAGCTCTTGATGTTCGCAGTGTTCGCCGCCCTGGCGGTGCCGGCATGGCGGCATTTCGCGAAGGGCGCGACGGCGGCAAGCAAGACCAATCCCTTCCTCAACCGCCGCAACGAAGCCCTGGTCGGCCGCGAATTCACGCTGGAGAAGCCGATCGTTGACGGATCAGGCACGGTGCGGATCGACGATACGGTGTGGCGCGTCGCCGGCCCCGATGCGCCGGCCGGCAGCCGGGTGAAGGTGGTCCGCGCCGACGGCGCCAGCCTGACGGTGGCGATCGCTTAGTCTGGCCTGAGCCATTGACGACGACTCGGCCCCGAGCGTCGGATGCTGCTTCGGGCGAGTAATCCGTAGCCCGGGTGAGCCAACGGGTCGCGCGCATGCGCGCCCGATGACAGGCTCCGCGATACCCGGGGAAACCGGTCCCGCATGTCGCTCCGCTCATGCGGGCTACAAACTGACGGCCGCCGAGGTCTAGCTGCCGCCCTGCTTGCTCCAGCGCTCGGCGAAGCGGTTGAGCGGCGTGAATGTCGCAAATAACTCGCGGCCGAGCGCGGTGAGGCCGTAGCCCTCCTCCGATAGTTCGACGAAGCCGGCCTCGCGCAGCTCGGTCAATCGCGTCTGCAGGATCGTCGGCGAGGCCTCGTCGCAGGCCGTGCGCAGCGCGCGCGAGGTCAGCGCGCCCTCGCGCAGCTCCCAGACGATCCGCAAGGTCCAACGCCGTCCCAATAGATCGAGCAGCGCCATGATCGGGCGGCCGGTCCGCGAGCCGCGGACGCCGGGTCTTGTGACTGGACCCTGCTTCGGCATGTCGCAAATTCCTTTTGAATTCCTCTTGCGGGTCGCTACAGATATTGTAGCGTATCGCTACATTAAATGTAGCAACGGGATCAGCCCATGTCACGCCTCGCGCCGCTCGATCCGCCCTATCCGGCGGACGTTCAACAGCATTTCGACCGCATCATGCGCGGCAAGCCACCGCTGGTGCTGTTCCGCGTGATGGCGGGCCATCCGCGCGCCTGGGAGAGGTTTCGCGGCGGCAGCCTATTGGACCGCGGGCCGCTTCCCTTGCGGGCGCGGGAGATCGTGATCGACCGCACCTGCGCACTCAATGCCTGCGAATATGAATGGGGCGTCCACGTCACGGCGTTCGGCGCAGCCGCCGAACTGACGGAGCAGCAGGTCCACGCCACCGTGCGCGGTCCGGCCGATGCCGGCTGCTGGTCGCAGGCCGAACAGGCAATGATCGCGGCAGTCGACGCGCTGCATGTCCGCGCGACGCTGGATGACGCGGAATTCGCGGCGTTGTCGGCGCATTACGATGAGGACCAGATCCTGGAGATCATCCTCTTGTGCGGCTTCTACCGCACGGTCTCCTACCTCGCCAACGCGCTGGCCCTGCCGCTGGAGGAAACCGCGGCGCGGTTTCCGAGGTAATCATCGTCATTGCGAGGAGCGAAGCGACGAAGCAATCCATTTCCCGCAAGAGGAGAGATGGATTGCTTCGCGGAGCCTGTCATCGGGCGCGCATTCGCGCGACCCGTTGGCTCGCAATGACGGGGGAAGCTTGCGCTACGCCACGCCCGCGCGCAGCAGATCGTGCAGATGGATGATGCCGACCGGCTTCTTGGCGTCGGTCACGATCAGCGTGGTGATCTTCGAGGCGTTGAGCAATTCCAGCACTTCGCCGGCGAGCGTATCGCGGCTGATCGTCTTCGGCGTCCTGGTCATGACCTCGTCGACCGACAGCGTCAAAAGGTCGGGGCGCATCTGCCGGCGCAGATCGCCGTCGGTGACGATGCCGACGAGATGGCCATGGCGGTCGACGATGCCGACGCAGCCAAAACCCTTGGAGGTCATCTCGACCAGCGCATCCGACATCTTGGTGCCGAGCGGCTTCAGCGGCAGCGTGTCGCCGCCATGCATCAGGTCGCGGGCATATTTCAGGAGCGCGCCGAGCTTGCCGCCCGGATGCAGCACGCTGAAATCGGTCGAGGTGAAGCCGCGGCCCTCGAGCAGCGCGATCGCCAGCGCATCGCCGAGCGCCAGCATCATCAGCGAGGAGGTGGTTGGCGCCAGATTGTGCGGGCAGGCCTCCCGGGCCTTCGGCAGTGTCAGCTGCACGTCGGCGGCCTTGCTCAGCGTCGAGTCCTTGTCGGCCGTCATCGCGATCAGCGGAATGCCGAAGCGGGCGGCATAGGCGATCAGGTTGCGCATCTCCGGCTGCTCGCCGGACCATGACAGCGCCAGGATCACGTCATCGATCGTGATCATGCCGAGGTCGCCATGGCTCGCTTCGGCGGCGTGCACGAAGAACGCCGGCGTGCCGGTCGAGGCAAAGGTCGCGGCGATCTTGCGCCCGATATGGCCGGACTTGCCGAGCCCGGTGACGATCAGCCGTCCCTTGGCATTGCCGATCAACTCGGACGCGGCCGCGAACGGCGCGCCGAGGTCGGACTTCAGTGCCGCGGAGATGGCTGCGACGCCGCTTGCTTCGGCATCGAGGGTGCGGAGCGCCGATTGAACGGCGCCGTCATCGGGGCCGGATGATTTGGTCATCAGCGGTTTCGGTTTGGCCATTTAGGATTCCAGGGGAGGGGTTTTGCACCCGGGCATCTCCCTTAGCACGTTCGATTCCGCGATGCGACGCGCGGCGGCCGATCCTCAACGGCTCATTAACCATAATTGTTTTAACTCCATTAACGACGTTTTCCGCCGCCCGGTGGAGTGCGTCCGGCAAGTATGTGAATTCGTTGGAGTTTTTCCATCGTGTTGCGGCGGCCAGCAAGCGGCCAAGACCGGCGTGGACGCCTTGTCCGCGCGGTTTTGCCATGCCCTGCCGTGACCGTCCTGGCGCTGACCGTGGCCACCGGGCTCGCCGAAGCCCAGACCGTGACGCCCGATCTGTTCAGCCCCAATCGCCAGAGCCAAGTGATCACGCAGGATTCGCCGCTGCGCCGGACCACGGCCGACGCCATGGATCCCCTCAATGGCCTGAAGCTGCCCGATGCCGATCGCGATCGCCGTTCGTCCTCGTCTTCATCGACATCAACGACGACGCGGATCGGACAGGTCCCGACCTACGGGCTCCCCGCGGCGAACGGCGCCTCGACGTCGGGTTACGACTCGCTCAACCGCAAGCGCCAGAAGCCGAAATACTATCCGGGTCAGGCCAAACCGAAGCCGCCGGCAGGACCCGGCTCGCCGTCGCCGACGCCGGCGCCATTGAACGCCACGGGGCAGCTGCGGCTATCGATCCCGCCCTCGGAGACCGCCAACAAGACGCCGCTGCCGCCGGCGATGGCCGGCACCATCGTCGGCCAGCCGCCGCGCAAGCGGCTCAAGATCGACGACGATCCGTTCGGCGCGGTCGGCGACTACGCCGGCTCGTTCATGGTCAAGACCGCGGTCGAGGTGATGGCCGGCTACGACACCAATCCGGGCCGGCTCTACTCGCCGCAGGGCAGGGCGTTCTACATGGTCGCGCCGGAATTCCTCGCGGTCTCCGACTGGGAGCGTCACGCCGTCGTCGCGGATCTGCGCGGCTCCTTCACCGGCTATGGCTCCGAGCTGACGCCGAACGCCAACGGCACCCCGCTGTCGGCGCCGCTCGACATCGACCGTCCGAATTTCACCGGTCATATCGACGGCCGGCTCGACGTCTCAAGAGACACGCATCTCCTGGGGCAGGCCCGCCTGCTGGTCTCGACCGACAATCCCGGCAGCCCGAACGTGCAGGCCGGCCTCGCCAGATATCCGATCTACACCACCGTCGGCGGCACCTTCGGCATCGACCAGAATTTCAACCGCATGCAGGTCTCGCTCGGCGGCACCGTCGACCGCACCGACTATCAGTGGTCGAAGCTGACCGACGGCACCTCGTCGTCCAACGACGATCGCAACTTCACGCAGTATGGCGGTGTCGGCCGCGTCAGCTATGAGCTCAATCCGGCCGTGAAGCCGTTCGTGGAAGTGGAGGGCGACAGCCGCTTCCATGATCTCTATCTCGACCGCAACGGTTACGCGCGCAATTCGTCGGGCGGTTACGCCAAGGTCGGCACATCGTTCGAGTTCACCCGGATTCTGTTCGGCGAGGTCTCGATCGGCTATGCTAGGCGCGACTATGTCGATCCGCGGCTTAGCCCGCTCAAGGGCCTGCTGACCACCGCCTCGCTGACCTGGAATGCGACGCCGCTGACCACGGCCAAATTCTATTCCGACACCCAGCTCGGCGAGACCACGCTGCCCGGCACCTCGGGCGTGCTGTCGCGCACCTACACCGTCGAGGTCGACCACGACTTCCGCCGCTGGCTGACCGGCATCGGCAAGTTCACCTACGGCACGCTCGACTACCAGGGCGACAACCGCAACGACACGATCTACTCGGTGTCAGGCGACCTGATCTACAAGATGACCCGCAGCCTCTGGATCAAGGGCACGCTGCGCCGCGACTGGCTGGATTCCAACCAGCCGGGACAGAGCTCGGCATCGACGGTGGTGATGCTGGGTGTGCGGGTGCAGAACTGAGCTAATGCATGATCGAACTCATAAGACTTTATGCCAGCGGGACGCAAAGCGCTAGATTTGCAACTATCGGGTATGGGTTCTAAATATTGTTTCGTAAAGGTTGCGGCCTCTTCACTTAATCGGGTGACCTGTGCTCCACTCGCTTCGTCTTCGAAATTTTCGTGCCTATCGGAATCAGAGCTTTGATTTTGCCAAGATCAACATCTTTGTCGGGAAGAATAGTTCGGGTAAGTCTAGCGCTATCAGCGCGATAAATTTTCTGGCGCAGTCCTTAAGTCAAGCTGAGACCTCTGTGCCCATAGTGTTCAATGGGCCATTTGAGCAATTGGGCACGTTCGTTGATATCGTGCATGGCAATCATGTTCTGACGCCGATTGAATTTGATTTGACGTACGGTGACCGTGACGTTCGCCACCGAGTAAACTTCTCTATCAAATACCGACCTCAGCGTCGCGAGGCGTCGAGTTGAACGCGTTAACTCAACGCCACTTCGAAATCTGTCTTATTGATCTTGACGGCAAGCGCCACAATATTTGCGACGTTGGCTTCGGCTGTAGCCAAGTTCTGCCTGTTCTGATTGGGGCTCTTAATGCCTTCCGATCTTCGCATCGACACGGTCCCCAACCCATCTTCATTGTTCAGGAACCAGAAATTCATTTGAATCCAAGCGCCCAAGCCGCTCTGGGCTCCTTCTTCGTGGGTCTCTCAAAGTCGAATGGAATATGCGTTCACCTTCCGGCTCAGGGAGATGACTTCTTCGCAAAGCATCCTTGAAAGGCTTCGGCGACGGGGCGTGCCTGTGGTCGAGGTCAAGCCAAGGCAACCTAATTTCAACACGCGCAATGTCGACTTTGATTGCTTGTAATGACGACCGCGCGAAGCGCTACCACGCCAAAGTTCTTTCGGAAGCCGAGAAGCTTGCCGCCATTAGCGGTGAGTAGCGATATGCGAAGCCGCCGGGGCGCTTACCCCGGCAGATCGGTCTTCCCCATCAGGAAGGTGTCGATCGAGCGCGCGCACAGGCGGCCTTCTCGGATCGCCCAGACCACGAGCGACTGGCCGCGGCGCATGTCGCCGGCTGAGAAGATCTTCGCGCGCGAGGTCTGGTAGTCGTGCAGAGAGGCTCGGACGTTGCCGCGCTGATCGAGCTCGACGCCCAGCGTCTTGAGCAGACCCTCGTGCACCGGATGGACGAAGCCCATCGCCAGCAGCACGAGCTCGGCGTCGAGCGTGAACTCGGTGCCGGGCAGCGGCTTGAACTTATCGTCGACCTTGACGCAATGCAGCTTCGTCACCTTGCCGTCGACGCCTTCGAACTTGGTCGTCAGCACGGCGAATTCGCGCACCGCGCCTTCGGCCTGGCTCGACGACGTGCGCATCTTCAGCGGCCAGTTCGGCCAGGTCACGCCCTTGTTCTCGTGCTCGGGCGGCGCCGGCATGATCTCGAGCTGGGTCACCGACTTTGCGCCTTGCCGGAACGAGGTGCCGATGCAGTCCGAGCCGGTATCGCCGCCGCCGATCACGACGACATGCTTGCCGCCGGCGAGGATGTCGGCGGCACCGTTCAGCGGCTCGCCGGAGACGCGGCGGTTCTGCTGCGGCAGGAAGTCCATCGCGAAGTGGATGCCGGAAAGCTCGCGGCCGGGAATCGGCAGGTCGCGCGGGGCTTCCGCGCCGCCGGTCAGCGCCACGGCGTCATACTGCTTGGCGAGCTCCTGCGGATCGATCGCGCCCGGCGTCGAGCCGCCGACGGCCTTGCCGTAATGGAAGGTGACGCCCTCGGCCTCCATCTGCGCCACGCGGCGGTCGATGATGCCCTTCTCCATCTTGAAGTCGGGAATGCCGTAGCGCAGCAGGCCGCCGGCCTTGGCGAACTTCTCGTAGACATGCACCTCGTGTCCGGCGCGCGCGAGCTGCTGCGCGGCGGCCATGCCGGCGGGACCCGAGCCGATCACGGCGACCTTCTTGCCGGTCTTCTGGGCGGCGATTTCCGGCTTCAGCCAGCCATTGTCCCAGGCGCGGTCGACGATCGCGCATTCGATGGTCTTGATGGTGACCGGGTTGTCGTCGATGTTGAGCGTGCAGGACGCCTCGCACGGCGCCGGGCAGATGCGGCCGGTGAATTCGGGGAAATTGTTGGTCGAGTGCAGGTTGCGCGAGGCTTCTTCCCAGTTGCCCTGATAGACGAGGTCGTTGAAATCGGGGATCTGGTTGTTGACCGGGCAGCCCGGCGTGCCCGGCGCGGTCGAGCCCGTGCCGTGGCAATAGGGGATGCCGCAATTCATGCAGCGCGCAGCCTGGTCGCGCGTGTCTTTCTCGCTCAGCGGAATGACGAATTCCCTGAAGTTCTTGAGTCGATCGGCGACCGGCTCGTACTTGCGGTCATGCCGCTCGATCTCGAGAAAACCTGTGATCTTACCCATTGAAACCCGATGCCCCTGCATCTCAGTTGTTCCGTCATTCCGGGCTGCGCCGAAGGCGCGGACCCGGAATCTTGAAGTTGCCTTGCGAGATCCCGGGTTCGCGCCTTGCGCGCCCCGGAATGACGCGTGATGAACCCTACGCGCCGATCGCGATCTTCGGCTCGGCGTCGGCGTTCGCCTTCATTTCCTTCAGCGCGCGGCGGTACTCCACCGGCATCACCTTGCGGAATTTCGGCAGCCAGCTCTTCCAGTCGGCGAGGATCTCCGCCGCCTTCTTCGAGCCGGTCAGCTTGGCGTGACGCGTGATCAGGACATGCAGCCGCTCCACGTCGGAGTCGAGCAGGTTCTGGAACACGTCGACCCGGCCATGCGCCTCGAGATCGCCGGAGTGGTGGTAGGTGTCGGCGTTGATCATCTCCTCCGACAGCACCGGCTCGAGCTCGACCATCGAAAGATTGCAGAGCTTGTCGAAGTCGCCGGCCTCGTCCAGCACATAGGCGATGCCGCCGGACATGCCGGCCGCGAAGTTGCGTCCGGTCTTGCCGAGCACCACCACGATGCCGCCGGTCATGTATTCGCAGCAATGATCGCCGGCGCCCTCGACGACCGCGACCGCGCCGGAGTTGCGCACCGCGAAGCGCTCGCCGGCGATGCCGCGGAAGTAGCACTCGCCCGCGATCGCGCCGTACATCACGGTGTTGCCGACGATGATCGACTCCTCCGGCACGATGCCGGAGTTCTTCGGCGGCTTGACGATGATGCAGCCGCCCGAGAGCCCCTTGCCGACATAATCGTTGCCTTCACCCTCGAGCTCGAAGGTGACGCCCTTGGCGAGCCAGGCGCCGAACGCCTGTCCCGCCGTGCCCTTCAGGCCGACATGGATGGTGTCGAGCGGCAGGCCGGCATGGCCGTAGATCTTGGCCACCGCGCCCGACAGCATCGCGCCGGCGGAACGGTCGGTGTTGTTGATCTCTTCCTCGATCTTGACCGGGGCGCCGCGATCGAGCGCGGCCTGCGCCTTCCCGATCAGCCGGCGGTCGAGCACGGCTTCCAGATGGTGGTTCTGGCTTTCCGAGTGATAGATCGTCTGGCCCTTCTCCTCCTTCTGCCGCACGAACAGCTTGGAGAAATCGAGGCCCTTGGCCTTCCAGTGCGAGACCAGCGCGGTCTGGTCCAGCATCTGGACCTGGCCGACCATCTCGTCGAACGTCTTGTAGCCGAGCTGCGCCATGATCTCGCGGACTTCCTCGGCGACGAAGAAGAAGTAGTTGATGACGTGCTCGGGCTGGCCGGTGAAGCGCTTGCGCAGCACCGGATCCTGGGTCGCGACGCCGACCGGGCAAGTGTTGAGGTGGCACTTGCGCATCATGATGCAGCCCGCCGCGATCAGGGGCGCGGTGGCGAAGCCGAACTCGTCGGCCCCGAGCAGCGCGCCGATCACGACGTCACGGCCGGTGCGGAAGCCGCCGTCGACCTGAACCGCGATGCGGCTGCGCAGCTGCTGGCGCACCAGCGTCTGATGGGTCTCGGCAAGACCGATCTCCCACGGCGAGCCGGCATGCTTGATCGAGGTCAGCGGCGAGGCACCGGTGCCGCCCTCGAAGCCCGCGATGGTCACATGGTCGGCGCGCGCCTTGGCGACGCCTGCGGCAACCGTGCCGACGCCGACCTCCGACACCAGCTTCACCGAGACCTGGCCGTCCGGATTGACGTTCTTGAGGTCGTAGATCAGCTGAGCGAGGTCTTCGATCGAGTAGATGTCGTGATGCGGCGGCGGCGAGATCAGGCCGACGCCGGGCGTCGAATGCCGGACGCGGGCGATCGTCGCGTCGACCTTGTGGCCGGGCAGCTGGCCGCCTTCGCCAGGCTTGGCGCCCTGGGCCATCTTGATCTGCATCATGTCGGAGTTGACGAGGTATTCCGTCGTCACGCCGAACCGGCCCGAGGCGACCTGCTTGATCGCCGAGCGCATCGAGTCGCCGTTGGGCATCGGCTTGAAGCGATCGGACTCCTCGCCGCCTTCGCCGGTGTTCGACTTGCCGCCGATCCGGTTCATCGCGATCGCGAGCGTGGTGTGCGCCTCGCGCGAGATCGAGCCGAACGACATCGCGCCGGTCGAGAACCGCTTGACGATGTCCTTGGCCGGCTCGACATCCTCGAGCTTGACCGGCTTGCGCTTGTCGTCCTCGGCGCTCTTGATCCGGAACAGGCCGCGCAGCGTCAAGAGACGCTCGGACTGCTCGTTGAGGATCTTGGCGAACGCCCGGTAGCGCTCCTGCGAATTGCCGCGCACGGCATGCTGCAGTGTCGAGACCGATTCCGCGGTCCAGGCATGGTCCTCGCCGCGGGTGCGGTAGGCATATTCGCCGCCGACATCGAGCGCGCTCTTGTAGATCTGGCCGTCGCCGAACGCGTCGGTGTGGCGCCGCACGGTCTCCTCGGCGATCTCGCCGAGGCCGACGCCCTCGATCCTTGTGTGGGTGCCGGCGAAATACTTGGCGACGAAATCCGCCTTCAGGCCGACCGCGTCGAAGATCTGCGCGCCGCAATAGGACTGGTAGGTCGAGATGCCCATCTTGGACATCACCTTGAGCAGGCCCTTGCCGATCGACTTGATGTAGCGCTTGACGATCTCGTAATCGTCGAGCGCGCCGGGCAGCCGGTCCTTCATCGCGAGGATGGTTTCGAACGCGAGATAGGGGTTGATCGCTTCGGCGCCGTAGCCGGCGAGGCAGGCGAAGTGATGCACCTCGCGCGGCTCGCCGGATTCCACGACGAGGCCGACCGAGGTGCGCAGGCCGGTGCGGATCAGGTGATGATGCACGGCGGCGCAGGCCAGCAGCGACGGGATCGGAATCCGGTCGGTGCCGGTCATGCGGTCCGACAGGATGATGATGTTGATGCCCTCGCGCACCGCGCCCTCGGCGCGCGCGCAGAGCTCGTCGAGCACCTGCTCCATGCCCGCCGCGCCGAACCCGGCGTGGAAGGTGGTGTCGAGCGTGCGCGACTTGAAGTGGGTCTCGGCGACGTCGGAGATCGAGCGGATCTTTTCCAGATCCGCGTCGGTCAGGATCGGCTGCCGCACCTCGAGGCGCTTGGTCGAGGCGACGCCCTGCAGGTCGAACAGGTTCGGCCGCGGCCCGATGATCGAGACGAGGCTCATGACGATTTCCTCGCGGATCGGGTCGATCGGCGGGTTCGTCACCTGCGCGAAGTTCTGCTTGAAGTAGGTGAACAGCTGCTTCGGCCTGTCCGACAGCGCCGAGATCGGCGTGTCGTTGCCCATCGAGCCGGCGGCTTCCTCGCCGGTGGCCGCCATCGGCGTCATCAGGATCGCGATGTCTTCCTGGCTGTAGCCGAACGCCTGCTGCCGATCGAGCAGCGGCAGGTTGGAGCGCACGCCCTTGGCCGGCGCATCCGGCAGCTCCTCGAGCTGGATCTGGGTGCGGTGCAGCCAGTCGCTGTAGGGATGGCTCTTGGCGAGGTCGGCCTTGATCTCGTCGTCGGGAATCAGGCGGCCCTGCTCGAGGTCGACGAGCAGCATCTTGCCGGGCTGCAGCCGCCACTTGGTGACGATCTGGTCCTCCGAAATCTTCAGCACGCCCATTTCGGACGCCATCACGATGCGGTCGTCCTTGGTGACGAGGTAGCGCGCCGGGCGCAGGCCGTTGCGATCGAGCGTGGCGCCGATCTTGCGGCCGTCGGTGAAGGCAATCGCGGCCGGGCCGTCCCACGGCTCCATCAGTGCGGCATGATATTCGTAGAACGCGCGGCGCTGCTCATCCATCAGGGGATTGCCGGCCCACGCTTCCGGAATCATCATCATCACGGCGTGCGGCAGCGAGTAGCCGCCCTGCACCAGGAATTCGAGCGCGTTGTCGAAGCAGGCGGTGTCGCTCTGGCCTTCATAGGAGATCGGCCACAGGCGGCTGATGTCCTTGCCGTAGAGCTCCGAATGCACGGAAGCCTGCCGCGCCGCCATCCAGTTGACGTTGCCGCGCAGCGTGTTGATTTCGCCGTTATGGGCGATCATCCGGTACGGATGCGCCAGCGACCAGGTCGGGAAGGTGTTGGTCGAGAAGCGTTGATGCACCAGCGCCAGCGCGCTGTCGAAGTCGGCCTCATGCAGGTCGGGATAGTACTTGCCGAGCTGATCGGCGAGGAACATGCCCTTGTAGATCACGGTGCGGCACGACAGCGAGCACGGATAGTAGCCCGCCATGCCGCGGTCGCGGCGCTGATAGATCGCCTGCGAGATCGACTTGCGCAGGATGTAGAGGTGGCGCTCGAAATCGTCCTCGGTCTTGGCCGCACCATTGCGGCCGATGAAGACCTGCATGTGGTAGGGCTCGGTCGGCTTCACGGTGACGCCGAGCGATGAATTGTCACTGGGCACATCGCGCCAGCCGAGCAGCTTGAAGCCCTCGTTCTTGATCTCGTCGGCGATGATGCTCTTGATCACGTTCCGCCACGCGGCATCGCGCGGCATGAACAGCGCGCCGATGGCGTATTCGCCGGGCTGCGGCAGCTTGAAGCCGAGCTCCGCGGTCTTGCGTGCGAAGAAGGCGTGCGGGATCTGCACCAGGATGCCGGCGCCGTCACCGGCGCGCGGGTCGGCGCCGACGGCGCCGCGATGCTCGAGGTTGCACAGGATGTTTAGCGCGTCGGAGACGATCTGGTGCGACTTCTGGCCCTTGATGTTGGCGATGAAGCCGACGCCGCAGGAGTCCTTTTCCAGGCTGGGATCGTACAGGCCCTCGGCTTCGGGGCGCCAAGTATGCAACTCACGCGCGGGCTCGGCGGCTTTCGAGTCCGCGGTCGCCGACAGCGTTCCTGCCACGATGTTTTCGCGCTCGAATTCCGACCCGCTCATGTGTCCTCTCCCTTTCGTAAGGGCCCCACCGTATTTGGCGCACCTTGGACGTTGCGGCACCCACCGGGCCACCGCTCGTCCGCCGCGAGCCGCATGTTCCTAAATTCAGACGACGGGCGTTTCAACGTCCCCTGAGGGACGGCCCTGCCTGCAGCATTCTCGGAGCTCGGGGCGCCGAGGTCTCGTTGCAATCCCTATGCCGGGATGGCCTCGAAATTGAGACAGCTTTACTGTCCTAACTTAGACCTTGCCAAATTTTTGTCTATCACACAAGCGCGAGGAAGTCCTCGCCCGCATGCTCGGATCGAACGGCTCGGCGGGAATGAGGCGCCCCCGATTCGAAGCAAACACGCCGTGATCTGGCCCAAGGAGGGACCAAGGACCGCCGAATTTGAAACTGAAGTTTTGCCCCGGGCAAGCCGGCAAGAGAGCGGAAACGCTCCAGGGCGGGGCAGACAGGAGTTACGGCGATGAAGTTGTTCACAGGTTCGGTTGCTGCCGCCGCCCTCGCGCTCAGCGCAGCCTCGGCCGAGGCCCAGCTGGCGACGTCCGCCCGGATCGGCAGCCCGCTTCTGGTCAGGGTATCCGACATGGACGGGCCCTATGCCGCCATGCCCGAGGTTCCGCCGCCGCCGCGCTTTGGCCGGGTCCCGAGCCTGTTGCCGCCGGTCGAGGTCTATACCGTGCTCCGCGAGAACGGCTATCTGCCGCTTGGCGCGCCCCGGCAGCGCGGGTTCGTCTACACGATCTCGGTGATCGACCAGGGCGGCGACGACGGCCGGCTGGTGATCGATGCCCGCGACGGCCACATCATCCGCTTCACGCCGGCCTCCCGGCTCGGCGACAATTACGAGGAGGAAATGAGCGCGACCGACGGTCCCGTCGGGCCGATGCCGCGGCCGATCCAGGCCCGGGTGCCGCGCCCGCCACTCCCGATCCCGCATGTCGCCAGCCGCGTGCCGGTGCCGAAGCGGAACCCGCTGGGGGCCAAGGCCCAGGTTCCGGCGGCTCAGGTTCCGGCGACCCAGACTCCGGCGGCTGCCCAAGCGCCGGCGGCAGCCCAGGCTCCGGCCCCGGCGGCTCAGGCCGCCGTCCCGCAGGTGGCCACGCCGCAGCAGCCTGCCCAGGCAGTCACACCCGCGACGGCCGAGCAGGCCGCAGCCCCGAAGCCGGCCGAGGCCCAGGCTGCGCAGCAAGCCGTCCAGCAAGCTGAGGCTCCGACCGTTGGTCAGGGTGCCCCGTCGCCGTCGCCGGCGCCCGCGATCCTGCCGACCCAGGCAATGCCCAAGGTGCAGGGATTGGAGTAGCGGTTACCGGCAACAAAAAACGCCCCGGTTTCCCGGGGCGTTTTCGCAATCAGCCAATATCTGCTGACGCGGGGTTTGTTGCTTAGGCGGCGACCTTGCCGGCCGAGCCGTCAACGACCTGCGGAGCCTTCTCGCCGCCGCCGATCGGAATGCTGCGGGGCTTCTTGGCCTCGGGAATCTCGCGGACGAGATCGACGTGGAGCAGACCGTTCTCGAGCGAAGCGTTTTTCACCTGCACGAAGTCGGCAAGCTGGAAGACGCGCTCGAAGGCGCGGGAGGCGATGCCGCGATAGAGCACTTCGGAGCCGTTGCCGGAGTTCTCGTTGGCGGTTTTCTCGCCCTTGATCGTCAGCGTGTTCTCCTTCGCGACGATCGAAAGCTCGGCCTGCGAGAAGCCGGAGACCGCAACGCTGATCCGGTAAGCATTCTCGCCGGTGCGCTCGATGTTGTAGGGGGGATAGCCGGGGCTGCCGTCCGAGGTCACCTGATCGAGCAGGTTGAAGAGGCGGTCGAAGCCGACGGTGGAACGATAAAACGGAGTGAGGTCGTAGCTACGCATAGGAATAGTCCTCCATTGAGCGACTGTTTTAGTTACCCGCCCGCCATCGGGCCGGGCTTAGATGTGTGCAGCCTGATGTTTCGGTTCCGAAGCACTGGTAGCGGCCTGCACGGAGGTGATATGGGAGGGGTCACGTCGCGTTCAAGAGGCGGAAACCGCGTCGCATTTTTCGGCGCCGGCGTCCTTGATCTCCACCCTGTCCCACCACTCCGGTCCCCTTCATGACGCTCGTCTCGATTCCCGCCAACCCGGTTCCGGACGACGTTGTCAGTGGCACCATCAAGACACCAGACGGGGCCGAGCTGCGCTTTGCGCGCTGGGCGCCGCCGCCCGGCCGCAAGGGCACGGTCTGCGTGTTCGGCGGGCGCGGCGAGATGATCGAAAAATATTTCGAGACCGTGCGCGATCTGCGCGACCGCGGCTTTGCGGTGGCGATGATCGACTGGCGCGGGCAGGGCCACTCGTCGCGGCGGCTGCGCGATCCCCGCAAGGGCTATGTGCGCGACTTCGCCGACTACGAGGTCGACGTCGAGACCTTCGTGCAGCAGGTGGTGCTGCCGGATTGCCCGCCGCCCTATTTCGCGCTGGCGCATTCGATGGGCGGCGCGGTGATGCTGCGCCTCGCGCATGCCGGCAAGCGCTGGTTCGACCGCATGGTGCTGTCGGCGCCGATGATCGACCTGCCGCGCCGCCGCGTGTCGTTCTTCCCAAGCGCGCTGCTTCGGATCATGCGGCTGGCCGGGCAGGGCGGCCGCTATGTTCCCGGCGGCAGCGACGAACTGGTCGGCCTCGCGCCCTTCATCGGCAATCCCGTCACCAGCGATCCGGTGCGCCATGCCCGCAACGCGGCGATCCTGGAGGAAGATCCGACGCTCGGCATCGCGGCGCCGACGATCGCCTGGGCCGACACCGCGTTCACCGCGATGCGCACCTTCCGCGGCATGTCGTATCCGTCCGAAATCCGCCAGCCGATCCTGATGCTGGCGGCGAGCAATGACGAGGTGGTGTCGACGGCCGCGATCGAGGAGTTCGCCTATCATTTGCGCGCCGGCTCGCATCTCGTGATCGCCGGCTCCAAGCACGAGATCCTGCAGGAGCAGGACCGCTACCGCGGCCAATTCTGGGCGGCGTTCGATGCGTTCGTGCCGGGCACGCCGCTGTTCAAGTGAAACATGGCGTTTTCGAGCGAAGGGGAAACCGGTTCGCGTGAAGAAAACGCGTCCAACAAAAATCTAGCGCTGTAGCAGCGCGACGATCCGGTCAGGAAAGCGCTTGTCCACGAACAGCGTCCTGACCTCGGCGACGCTGAGATAGCGGTCCTTGCCTTCGCCTTTGCCCATGATGTCGAGCAGCACCGGCCACTCGCCGAGCATCAGGAGCGGATAGTAGCAGTGCAGGATGCCGTAGGACGGCGGATGCTCGTCCTTGGCGCGCTGGAAGTTCGCCGCCATGAAGGTCTTGATCTCGGCGGCCGACAGCCCGCGTTCGACGCTGCCGTCGGGTGCCTTGTAGTCGCTGCCGAAGGTCGCGAGCCGCGCGATCTCGTCCTCATGGATCACCGCGTGCTGGTCGAGGATGCGCGAGCCGGCGCCGTGCTTGTCGAGCGGGCCGTTGCGTAACGCGTCGAGAATGGCGCCCTGGAACAGGCTGCGCAGCTGGCTGAAAGGACCGAGGCCGTTGGCGATCTGCGCCACCATGAAGATCTTCGCCCGCGCGGTGAATCCCTCGAACCCGGTCTTGCCGGTTGCGCGCCCGATGGTCTCGGTCAGTTCAGGCAGCGGCACGATATGGCCGCCGACATAGTTGCCGGCGACGAGCGCCCGCAGGAACGGGCAGGGATTGTCAGGAGAAATCTGCGGGGCGGGCGCCGCGCTTGCAGCCGTATCGGACATCAAACCACATCCTGAAAAGCTTCAGCTTAAAAAGCATCCATTACCGGTGGATGAATTCGCTCAGGAGTCGACGGCGAATTTCGAGGTAGATGCAACCAGAGCGAGTTTGCCGAACGGCAGGCCGGCTTTCAAGAGGCCGTCGCGATAATGCGCGATGTCGGCCGGGTTCTTCCAGTGGAAATTGCGCAAGTGACGCTCGACCGTCAGCTCGGGATGGTTGGCGAGCAGGGCCTCGGCTGCCTGCGCGGCCTCGTCGGCGCGGCCGAGCTGGGCGAGCGCTGCGGTGCGCACCGCAAGGCACTGCAGATGGTTCGGGTTCAGATACAGCCCCTCGCGCGACCACGACAGCGACGCGTCATATTGCCCGAGCAGGTAATGGCTGAATGCGTTCAGCGCCGCCCATTGGTAGCGCGGGTCGCTGTTGCCGCGCTGGACCGCCGTCGAGAACAGATCGACCGCCTTGCGATGATCGCCGATCACCATGTGGCAGATTCCCAGCACGCCGCGCGCGCCCATGTCGTAGGGGTTGAGCTCGATCGCCCGCTTGATGGCATCCATCGCGGCTTCGTAATGGCCCTGCATCGCGTGCAGATAGGCCAGCAGCGAAAACGCGAACGAGGAGCGCGGGTCGAGCCGCACGCTGCTCTCGGCCAGGCTGACCGACGAGGCCCACAATTCGCGCGTGCTCGGAATCCAGCCGAACTGGATGCTCTGGATCTGGATCAGCGCCAGATAGGCGCGCGCGATCGACAGCGCGGGGTCGAGCTCGATCGCTTCCTTGAACAGCGCAATCGCGGTTTCGCAATCGTCCTTGGTCTGCTGGTAGTAGTGCGACAGCCCCTTCAGGAAGCGATCCCACGCCGTCAGTTCGGCGTTCGGCGAGCGCGCCGGTGCCGATGCTTCGGCGCGATAGATCTCCTGCGCGACGGCGGCGGAGAGATTCGCGGTGATCTCGTCCTGCATCGCGAACAGGTCGCCCATGTCGCGGTCGTAGCGGCCGGTCCACAGCTGCTCGCCTTTCTCGGGCGCGATCAGCTCGGCGGAGACGCGGATCTTGTTGCCGGCGCGCCGTACCGAACCCTGGATCAGATAGGTCGCGTCGATCTCGCGCGCGATCAGCCGCGTCGAGACGTTCTTGCCCTTGTAGGCGAAGGTCGAGTTGCGGCTCAGCACGCGATAGAAGGATTGCAGCGACAGCGCGTGGATCAGGTCCTCGGTCAGGCCGTCCGAGAAATATTCGTCGGCGCCGCCGCTCAGATTGTCGAACGGCAGCACGCCGACGATTGCGGTCCGGTATTGCCCCGGCAGATGCGGGCCGTCGTCCGGAACCTGCTCCTGGGCATCGGATCCGGCCGGCGCCCAGGTCCAGACATTGACCGGCTCGGCGATGTTCTTGAAGCGGTGCGGGCCGGCGTCGACGAGGGTGACGGCAAGCCGCCGTCCCGCTTCGGTGCGGGCCTTGTCCGACACCGCGATGCCGCCGGGCGTTGCGACCGTCTCGAGACGGACGGCGATGTTGACGTCGTCGCCGAACACCTCGTCCTCGTCGGCCATGACGTCGCCCATGTGGACGCCCATCCGGAAGTGCATGGCGCGGTCGGCCGGCAGATGTTCGTTGCGCTCGGCCATCAGGGTCTGCATCGCGACGGCGGCCTCGATCGCGCCGATGATGCTCGGAAATTCCAAGAGGAAGCCATCGCCGGTGTTTTTGACGATTCGGCCGCCATGGTTGAGGATGATCGGGTAAATCGCGCTGCGGTGCGCCTTGAACGAGGCATGCGTCCCCGCCTCGTCGGCACCCATCATGCGGGAATAGCCGGCGATGTCAGCGCAAAGAATGGCAGCGAGCCGTCTTTCCATGTCTCCTGTGCCCTGGAATGGCCACTTAGCCGAGGTGACCGAATCCGATACTTACAAGACAGGCCGGGTCCGGCGGAAGCCCGGTTTGCAGGCACCTATAATGCATAGTAGCAGGAATTGGCATGCGACCAACGGATCGACAGTCGTTTCTCTACTGAATTCGTATGTCGCTGGGATGGCGCCGGCTGGCGGATCATCCTTTCCGGGCGGTTACTTGCATAGGTTAATCTCACTGTCATGCTGGGAATTCACGAACTTTGGCTGTTTGTCCTGTCCGGCCTGCTGCTCAACGTCACACCGGGGCCGGATACCGCTTATATCATCGGACGCACGATTCAGCTCGGATGGCGCGGCGGAGCCGCTGCGGCGATCGGTATCAGCTGCGGTTGCCTGGTTCATGTGCTGGGTGCGGCGATCGGGCTGTCGGCGCTGCTGATGGCCTCGTCGACCGCGTTCTTGGCCGTCAAGCTGGTCGGCGCGGCCTATCTGGTGCTGACCGGTCTGCAGATGCTGCTGGCGCGCGCCAAGCCAGTCGCTGACATCACGGGGCAGGGCGGCGAGACCTCGATCTCGCGTGTGTTCTGGCAGGGGGCGCTGACCAATATCCTCAACCCCAAGGTGGCGCTGTTCTTCCTGGCTTTCCTGCCGCAATTCGTGGCGGCCGATTCGCCGCACAAGACGCTCGCCTTCCTGGTGCTCGGGCTGATCTTCATCACCGGCGGCACGCTGTGGTGCCTTGGTCTTGCGGCCTTCGCGGCGCGGGCTGCTCGCCGTATCAGGCAATCGGCCGGCGTGATCGCGTGGATCAACCGCTCGCTCGGCGCGCTCTTCATCTATCTCGGCGTCCGCGTCGCGACGCTGGAGGCGCGCTAGCTCGCGTCTTGGCGCTCTGGCTTTGCCGCTCTAGCCGTGGATCTTGAGCAGTGCGCTGCCGGCGAGATAGATGCCGAGCAGGATCATCGAGATCAGGAACCAGCGGCGGAACACCTCGGGGTGCATCCGTGTGCGAACCGCCTGGCCGATGAACATGCCGGTGAACGACGCCGCCATCGCGACCGCGCCCGGCAGTGCGGTGGCTGCCGTCAGCAGGCCCGATGCCGTGAGGTTGAACGCGAGCGCCACGGTCGCAGTGGTGAAGAACACGCCGAGCGCCTGCACGAGTTCGTCCTTCTCCATGCCGATCGCCTGCATGAACGGCATCGAGGGGATGACCTGAACGCCGGTCGCCGCCGAGATCAGCCCGGTGATGACGCCGACGATGCCGCCGATCCATTTCTCGTCGCGCTGCGCGACCTTGAAGCTGAACCGGCTGAGCCCGACGATCGCGTAGATCATCAGCAGCACGCCCAGCACGACGGTGCCGTAGGCCGCGTATGGCCCGGTCAGCAGCCCGGCATTGATCCAGATCCCGGCCACGGTGCCGAGCATCAGCGGCCACAGCCGCTTGATGATGTCGCGCAGATAGGGCCCGACGAAGGTCTGCCAGATATTGGTGACGATCGCCGGCACGATCACGATCGCGATCGCCTGGCCAGGCGCCATCGTGGTTGCGAGCAGCCCCATCGCGACCGTCGGCAGACCGAGGCCGAGCGTACCCTTGACGAAGCCGGCGAGCAGGAAGGCGAAAGCGATGAAGATCAGGAGATGGTCGACCATGGCGGCACATTGACCGATCGATGCGAACGGCACAATCTGGAGGTTACGGAGTTAGCCTTCGGGTGATCCGAAGGTATGGGGTGGGAAACGTCATGCGGTTCGACCTGATCGACTTGCAATTGTTCATCGCGGTTGCCGATGCGCGCAGTATCACGCAGGGCGCGGCGCGCGCGAATCTTGCGCTGGCTTCCGCCAGCGAGCGGATCAAGGGCCTCGAGGAGGCGCTCGGCGTCGCACTGCTCAAGCGCGGCCGCCGCGGCGTCGAACTGACGGCGGCGGGCGAGAGCCTTCTCGGTCATGCCCGCATCGTGATTCACAATGTCGAGGCGCTGCAAAGCGATCTCGCCGCCTATGCCAGCGGCGTGCGCGCCAATGTGCTGCTGCTCGCCAACACCTCGGGCCTGTCGGAGCATCTGCCGCGGGCGCTCGCGGCCTTCCTGCACGAGCATCCCGATATCAGCGTCGATGTCGAGGAGCGCGAGAGCACCGATATCGCGACCGCGATCGCCAGCGGCGCCGCCGATCTCGGCTTCGCCGCGGAACACGCGCTGCCCGACAGCGTCGAGCGCTTCCTGTTCAGCGAGGACCGCCTGATGCTGGTGGCGTCGCGTCGCGGCGATCTCGGCGGCCGCCGCCAGATCGATTTCCAGGAAGTGGTCGGCCGCGATTTCGTCGGACTCACGGCAACGTCCGCGCTGCAGGTTCATATCTCGCGGCACGCCGCAAAGCTCGGCGCGCGGCTGCGCTTCCGCGCCCGCCTGCGCGGCTTCGACGCGATCTGCCAGATGGTCGCCGCCGATGTCGGCATCGCGGTGATCCCGGAGACCGCGGCGCGGCGCTGCGCGGCATCGATGCCGATCACGACGATAAGGATCCGCGACGCCTGGGCCAACCGCCGGCTGACGATCTGCGCGCGCAGCTTCAAGGCGCTGCCGCGGGCGGCCAAGCAGCTCGTGGAGTATCTGCGCGCCGAAGCGCAGCGCTGACGGCTGGCTCATTTCGTCGTCACCACGCCGGCGTCCTGGATCACCTTCGCCCATTTCCTGATGTCGGCGGCGATGAAGTCGCGGAAATGCTCCGGCGTGTCGCCGGCCAGCGTCAGGCCTTGCTCGGCGAGCTTCTGCTTGACGATCGGATCGGCCATTGCCGCGGTGGCGAGCTGGTTCAGCCGGGCGAGGATCGCGGGCGGCGTGCGTGCGGGCGCGACCATGCCGTACCAGTTCTCGATGATCAGGTCCGGCATGCCGGCCTCGGCGGTGGTCGGCACGTCGGGTGCGGTCGGCGCGCGTTCGCGCCCACCGAGCGCGATTGGCCGCAGCGCGCCCGCCTTGATCTGCGGCAGGATCACCGGCAGGTCGAGGAAGGTCATCTGCACCTGCTGACCCAACAGGTCGTTCACCGCGGGCGCGGCGCCGCGATAGGGCACGTGCACGATGTCGATCTTGGCCGTCAGCTTGAACAATTCGCAGGCGAGATGCGGCAGGCTGCCGGGGCCGGAGGAGGCGAAGTTGAGCTTGCCCGGCTGCGCCCTGGCGAGCGCGACCAGTTCGTTCATGTTCTTCGCCGGCACGTTGGCGGCGACCACCAGCATCTCCGGCACCGTCGCGACCAGCGTCACCGGTGCGAGATCCTTCAGCGTGTCGTAGGCGACCCTCTCCATGCTCGGGCTGATCGCCAGCGCGCCGGCGCTCGCGATCGCCACCGTGTAGCCGTCGGGCGCCGCCTTCGCGACCGCGTCGGTGCCGAGCACGCCGCCCTGGCCCGCGCGGTTGTCGACGATGACGGGTTGCCTTGCGAGCTCCGAGACCTTCTGCCCGATCACCCGTGCGATGATGTCGTTCGGCCCGCCGGGCGGGAACGGCACGATCAGCCGGATCGGCTTGGTCGGGAAATCCTGGGCGAAAGCCGTGGCGGGCGCGAGAAGCAGGAGAAGGGCTGCCAGCAGCCTGCCGCGCATCGTCATGTCGCCCATCCCTGACTTTTCTGGTTGCGGTCAGGATGGGCGCAGATCAGACGCCCGGCAACTCAAGAATCAGGCAGGGAACTCAGGCGTTCAAAAGCTTCATCGCCGCTTCGTGCACGCGCGGGTCGCCGGCCGCGATGATCCGGCCGCCGCTTTGTGCCGGCTTGCCGTCCCAGGTGGTGACGACGCCGCCGGCGCCGGTGATGATCGGGATCAGGCCGGCAATGTCGTAAGGCTTCAGCTCGGTCTCGACCACGAGGTCGAGATGGCCGGCGGCGAGCATGCAATAGGAGTAGCAGTCGCCGCCATAGCGCGACAGGCGCGCCGCGTTCTCGATGCGGCCGAAGCGGGCGCGGTCATCCGGATTCATCAGCAGCGGGCTCGTGGTGAAGACGGTCGCTTCCTTCAGCGAGGCGCAACGCCGCACCGAGAGCCGCCGTTCGCCCGACGGGCCGGAGTAGTGCGCCGAGCCGTTGTCGCCGGAGAAGCGCTCGCCGATATAGGGCTGGTGCATCATGCCGAATACCGGCGTACCTTTGTGCAGCAGCGCGATCAGCGTGCCCCAGATCGGAAAGCCGGCGATGAAGGATTTCGTGCCGTCGATCGGATCGAGCACCCAGACATAGTCGGCGTCCTCGCGCTCATTGCCGAACTCCTCGCCGACGATGCCGTGCTGGGGAAAGTTCGACTTGATCAGCCGCCGCATCACGGCTTCCGCCGCCCGGTCGGCCTCGGTGACCGGATCGAAATCGTTCGAGCTCTTGTTGTCGACCGAGAGCGAGGTGCGGAAGAAGGGCAGGATGGTTTCGCCGGATGCGGTCGCGAGGCGGCCGATGAAGGCGGTAAAGTCGATGACCGTCACGGCATGTCCCTGAACTGCGCAAACGACGCGGTAGAAATCGGATGCGGTCTTGCCTAGCTCAATCCGGCGCGGCGCGCACGATTAACGGAGTGTTATCCAGCCCGATGACGCGGTTCCGCACTTTCGATTTGGCTTCGGATTCGAAAGCGCCCCGGGTCCCGGCCTCGATCACGAAGTTGCGAATTCTGGTATACAAGCTATGCGCAAAGCGCCGACCGCTCGGGGCTTTCCTTGTAAGATATTGATCCTACATACGGAAAGCCGCTCCTTCCGGCCTGTTGCAGTTTCGCCAGACTTTCCAACATTACCCAAGAAATGTTTCGAAAGTTCTTGCGTTTTGTGCAGCGCGGTCGCATATTGTTGCGGTGCGGTAGCGCCTCGCGCTATCGCTGCCCTCCTTGGGCGTTTCCTCCCTAGACTTGGGCCGCTTGTTCATTCAAGCGGCCCTTTTTTCTTGGGCCGTCGTTTTCGCAAGTGAACTGAGAATCCAGTTCGGCGCTTAATCGCGCCGCCAACTTGAATTCCTGGTTCATGACTTCGTCGGGATCGCAGTGCCCGACGAAGGATTGATTACTCCGCGGCCGCCTGGAACGGGCCGAGATCGCCGAACGGGATTTTCGCCAGCGCATCGGCCAGGGTCGCAAAGTCGGCGGCCACCTGCGCGAAGCGAGGGCCGCGCTCGCGGCGGCGCTCATCCATATAGACCGCGCGGTTGAGCTCGATCTGCACGGTGTGCAGGCCGCTCGCCGGATTGCCGTAATGCTCGGTGATGAAGCCGCCGGCATAGGGCTTGTTGCGGCCGATCGAATAGCCGAGTGAGCTCATGATCTCCTCGACGAGGTCGGGCAATAGCGCCGCGCAGCTCGTGCCGTAGCGGTCGCCGATCACGACGTCGGGCCGGCGCGGCTCGTCGCGCGACACGCCGACCGACGGCATCGAATGGCAGTCGACCACGATCACGGCGCCGAACGCCTGGTGCGCCTTGTTGATCAGCCGGCGCAGCGCGCGGTGATAGGGCTTGTAGAGCACCTCGATCCGGCGCAGCGCCTCGTCGACGTCGAGCCGCTCGCGATAGATCTCCTGGCCGTCGCCGACCACGCGCGGGATGGTGCCGAGCCCGCCGGCCACCCGCATCGAACGCGTATTGGCAAAGCTCGGCAGCCGCCCGGTGAACATGCGCGGGTCGAGCTCGTAGGGCTCGCGGTTCACGTCGACATAGGAGCGCGGGAAGTTGACCCGCACGATCGGAAAGCCGCGATCGCTGAGGCCCGCGATCAGCTCGTCCATGAAAGAGTCTTCGGAGCGCCGCAGCGACACCACATCGATTCGCGACGCGTCGAGGAATTCGGCCGGATAGACCGAGCCCGAATGCGGGGAATTGAAGATGATCGGCGCGCGCCAGGCCTGCGGCTCAACGATCTCGAACGGGGGCGACAACTCGCCAGCAAATTCGGTCATTCCCTTGGCGCCGTCCCTTGCGTCCGCCTCGCCCCGCAGCAACTGAGTCTGCCGGAAAAGCGGAGATTTATGGGCACGCATTGTCGGTAATCGCGATCATTCTGCCAAGTGAAAAGAGTGTGGTTTCAGCTGGAACGCGTCTTAAAAGCAGCAAATGCGGCACCCGGTTGATTCGATGTCCGGTTCGGTCCACAAGTGGGTGGCGCGCATTTGCCGCTGGCTTGACGCAAATTTCACCCGAAATTTACCGTCTGTCGGGCTTACTGTTCGGACTGCTCCTCAAGCCGGATTCGACGATTCCTGCCATGCCGAAAATACTTCTCGCCGAAGACGACACCGATATGCGCCGCTTTCTGGTCAAGGCGCTCGAAAACGCGGGTTTCAAGGTCTCGCCGCACGACAACGGCATGTCGGCCTACCAGCGGCTGCGCGAGGAGCCGTTCGAAATGCTGCTCACCGACATCGTGATGCCCGAGATGGACGGCATCGAGCTGGCGCGCCGCGCCTCGGAACTCGATCCCGATATCAAGATCATGTTCATCACCGGCTTTGCCGCGGTGGCCCTCAATTCCGATTCGGAGGCGCCGAAAAACGCCAAGGTGCTGGCCAAGCCCGTGCACCTCAGGGAATTGGTCAGCGAAGTGAACAAGTTGCTGGCGGCCTGATTCGGCAAAAAACCTTCACTTTGTATCCTTGCCTGCCCCGCCGCCGTCCGTTATAGGGACCCGATCCAAATACGCTTTGGGTGCGTAGCTCAGCGGGAGAGCACTACCTTGACATGGTAGGGGTCACAGGTTCGATCCCTGTCGCACCCACCATCCTTCGCTCGCGCAGCGAGAGAAGGATGCCACGCCGAAGCCCAACGGGCGGAGGCGGGCTTGTGGCCGCGAGCTTCGGCTCGGCAAGCCACGCTTCACACAAATCTCGCTACGGACTTCGCGTGGCGCAGCCACGCGGAGACCCTCAGGTCGAAGCGTGTCCGGCGTAGCTTGAACGTAGTGAAAGCGAAGACGGACGCCGGCGCCGAAGCCCAACGGGCGGAGGCGGGCCCTTGGCCGCGAGCTTCGGCTCGGCAAGCCGTTTCTTGATACCTCCATCAATCTCTCGACCCGTCATTGCGAGAAGCGAAGCGACGAAGCAATCCATCGCTCGGGATATGCGATGGGATGGATTGCTTCGCTTCGCTCGCAATGACGTGGTTGGTTTCCGATTCAACCTGTCAAACAGCTTGTCGGTGTCATCACCCGTCGCATGCGGGTGACCCAGTATTCCAGAGACAGCAGTGTTTGAACCGAGGGACCGCGGCTCCCTCCACACGTCGTCCCTGCGAAAGCACTAGGGCATTTACACATCTCTTCGAGGCTAGAAAACCGACTCATCATCAAGGGGTTAGCTACAAGGCGAGAGCCGAAATCGGTGGGCGCAACCCTAGTGCAGACGAGCAAGTTCTCCGCAGTTTTCGGCCAACTCTTTGAGAAGACTCCGGAAAGACTGCGGAGGATATGTATATACGCTAGTGCGAAAGCAGGGACCCATACTCCGCAGCGGATGCCGTTGAAGGCATTCGTCGTTCAGTCATCGCGCAACAATAACCATTCGTGGTTGTGGGTCCCTGCTTTCGTGTTTGGTCCCTGCTGATTGGTTTGATGGAATCGGTGTAGAACGAGGCGTGGCCTTTGTCAGGGAGCACCTCGGGTCATGGAACTGAGCCTGCACGCGAACGCCACGACGACGCCGAAGACGCGCGCCTATATCCAGCGCAGCAGGAAGTCGGTTGCCGAATTGGCGACGGAACTGGGGGTCAGCGAGACCACGA
>NZ_JADYVV010000077.1:0-45118 GCF_020194035.1 Bradyrhizobium sp. BRP56 | reverse complement strand
AGGGAATCCACGAAAACCAAATCGCAAGGTTCTGACGCCCAAAGCATCAAAACCTTGCAATCTGGAAATGCCCCTTAGCCCAAATCGAGATTCCCGATCAGTGGCTTAGTCCTTCTTCACGGACGACTATCTCGCGTATCACGCGTTCCGGCAGGTTTGCGCCGATGATGTCCGCCCTCCGCTCGGCGTCACCCAGCTTTACGTATCGGACGAAGAAATCGGTAGCCCGACCTCGCGGGCATTGATCGAGGCCGAGGGCCGCAAGGCCAAGTATGTGCTGGTGACCGAACCCGCGCGCGAGGGCGGCAAGATCGTCACCGGACGCAAAGGCGTTGCGCGCTTTGAGGTCTTCGTCAAGGGCACGCCGGCCCACGCCGGTGCGCGCCCCGAAGATGGCTGCAGCGCGATCCGGGAACTTGGCAATGTGATCCAGACACTGGAGGCGATGAACGATCTTAAGCGTGGCGTCACCGTCAATGTCGGCGTCGTCCGTGGCGGCACCAAGTCCAACGTGATCGCCGAGGAAGCCTATGCGGAAGTCGATATGCGGGTGCCGACCATGGCTGACGCCGACGAGTTGGTTCCGAAGATTCTCGGCGTCACCTCACGTACCCATGGTGTCACCGTGAAGGTTATCGGCGGATTGAACCGGCCACCGTACGAAAAGCGCAACGCCGGCGCCGCACTTTACGAACACGCCAGAAGCCTTGCTGCCGAGCTCGGCTTCAAGCTGCTCGATGTATTCAGTGGTGGCGGCTCTGACGGCAATTTCACCGCGCCGCATACCGCAACCCTCGACGGTCTCGGCGTAGACGGCAAGGGCGCCCATACGCATTATGAGCAACTCTACATTTCGTCGATCGAGCCGCGCGCCCGGCTCCTCTATCGCCTCTATCAGACGCTGCAATGATCTTCGCTCCAGCGGAGCCCGCGACCGCGACGTGCACCAGATGACGGCACCCTCGCACATTCGCGCGGCTCGCTCGAACGGCGCAAAGGGTCAGCTACCATCAGACCGACTTATCGAACACAATCGTCGGATCTCGCCCTGGGCTTGCCGCGTCAGCGCCCGACAGATGCGCAGTGAAGCATTCAATAAGGCACAGCGGACGTTACATCCACTATGGCTGCGAAGACGACGGATGCCCGATCGCGAAAGCGCGGGCTTTTCGACAACAGCCTCGTCGCTTGCGAACCTCGTCTCAAGCGACTTTCTGACGCAGACCCTGGCGCAGAATTGCGGTCGACACGACACCGCTTGGCAGCGCCTTACCGGCAAACCTGAGAGCTTTGGCATGCTCCGCGGGTTGCCCAAAAGAGCTTGAATCGCACGTAACGTTAAGTTGTACGATCCCTAAATCGCCGCGTGTCTCGTCTGCCGTCGGAATCGTGAAGGATTACGAATGTCTCACCTCGTCAGAACATACGCTGAGTGTTGGTCATGATCCTCATTCCCGCCAGCAAATCGGTCGAGATGCTATGCAGCGAGTCTTGATCGCAGTACCGCGGCTCGCAGGTAGTTGTGAACGCCCCGGCATTCCAGAACCAATACTGTGCGGCTGCCCCAAAGCGAGGCGCCAGCGAGACGGTGATGCCGGAAGGGATCGGCGTACACCTCGATCCCGAGCCCTCGCAGGGCGCCGCCGCTTCCCGCATTTGCAACCGAACGGCAAGACGACCGCACCGAACTCAGCTCGAAGAGCCAGCATTTGGTTCGATTCACACCACTTTCCCGATGCTGGTGGAAGCTTATCCTCGCGCAAGTGTGCGACGGCCCATGCGACTGCGTATCTTTTCAAGAAACTTGAGCTGCAAGTGTCGCTCGGCGTGACTGGCGCGGCATCGGAAGAGATGGCGCGATATCGCGGAGCAGCAAGTTGAAAGAGCCGGACGGCGTCAGGAAGGTCCTGCTGATCGACCACATTGAAGGCCAATGCCGAGCCATTGTCGGCTTCAAAGATGGAGATCCAAGGTCGGCATATATGTGCGGCGAGCCTGTATGTCAAAGACCAGGCAAGAAACAGTCGTCATGGTGCACCTATCACTACGGGCAGATGCACACGACTGCTTCCGAGCAAAACAGAGCAAGTGGATCAAGTGCCTGATACCTCGAACAGTGTCGATCGTTCGCTCCCCATGACAGCCATCAAGAACCGCTCCGTCCTGCTCGGGCCGCGGGATCGTAACCTGGGTAGTGGGTACCCGAAGCACTCAATCGAGGTCTGGCGAAGTAGATCCGAACTCCGGCTGAACTACATCGGAACCAGCGTCTCTTGCGAAGCTCACGGAGGATGAGTTTGGATCTCTGCACATTGATTGAGCGCAACGCTGCGTATGCCCCCGACAAAGCCGCGATCCGTTTCGAGGGACACGCTCTGAGCTACTCGGGCTTCAATCGACGGATCGGGCGTGTCTCTTACGCCCTCAAGCGCCAACTCGGCATCAAGAGGGGTGACCGGATCGCGATCCTCAGCCTCAACCGGCCTGATTATCTGACATTGCTCTATGCCTGCGCGCGGCTCGGCGCAATCCTCGTTCCATTGAATTGGCGCCTTGCGGTCGCCGAGCAACTTTTCATTCTTTCCGACTCCGGAGCAAAAGTGCTCGTGCTTGAACAGGCATTTAACGCCGTCTTGCCGGCTCTGACGCGGCAACTTCCCGATACCTGCCTCGTCGGCCTGGACTTCGCGCCGCCCGGCGGAAGCAAGTTGGACGACGTTCTGGACGAATGCTGTGGTGACGAACCCACTCCAGATGCGGATCTGTCCTGCCCGGTTCTGATCGTCTATACTTCTGGCACGACAGGGCGACCTAAAGGCGCTGTGCTGCGTCAGGACGCGTTGCTGTGGAACGGGGTTATGAGTCAGCACATGCATGACCTAACCTCGACTGATCACGCCCTGACTGTTTTGCCGCTCTTCCACGTCGGCGGCCTCAATATCCAAACGACGCCCGGTTTGCATCATGGCGCGACGGTAACTATCCAAAGCCGCTTTTCGCCAGAGGCAACGTTTGATGCATTCGAGCATGACCGACCCACACTTGCAGCCCTGGTCCCTGCCATGATGCAAGCGCTCACGGACCATCCGCGATGGGCAAGCGCGGATTTATCCGCGCTCAAAGCAATCTGTACCGGATCGACGATGGTACCTCAGCGCCTTGTCGAGCGCTTTGCGAGGCGCGGAGTGCCAGTCTTACAGGTTTATGGTGCGACCGAGACCTCTCCCATCGCGGTCTATACCAAGCTCGGCGCAGATCTCGCACCTGACGGCGCAAGCGGCCTGCCTGGCCTTTGCTGCGAAGCAGCCATCATCGATGATGTGGGCACCAAGTTGCCGCCCGGGACCCCAGGCGAGATCGTAATACGTGGACCCAACGTCTTCTGCGGATATTGGGGCGATCAACAGGCAACGCGTGAGGCCTTTAGTGATGGTTGGTATCGCACTGGTGACATCGGCCGCTGCGATGCCGACGGATATTTTTGGGTCCGTGACCGCAAGAAGAACCTGATTATCTCCGGCGGAGAGAATATCTATCCGGCGGAAGTGGAACGTGTGCTCATGGGCCATCCGGATGTCGCCGAATGCGCCGTCGTCGGTCGACGGGACCCACGCTGGGATGAAGTCCCGATCGCCTATGTGGTCAGGCGACCCGGGTCCCGGATCGCAGCCGAAGCGCTGCTGACGCATGTTCAATCGCAGCTCGCCCGTTTTAAGGTACCGCGCGAAATCATATTTACGCACGAACTGCCAAAAACGGCGTTGGGCAAGGTCCAGCATTTCATGCTGAAGGAGTTCGATACGCAGTCAAGCCCGCAAGGAGACAGCAATTGAGAACCGCGGATTGGTTGGCCGTAGTTCCCGACTACACCACAGGAGATATCGAAGCAGCGCAACACCGCCTTCCGCTCGGTACCTCCATACGATGCGTCGCGGCGAACTCATCGTTGCTGGCATGGCGGTCAATGCTTAATCACGCCAGGCGTCTGGGAGATTGTCGTTGCCTCGGATCTTAATCATGAATGCCGGGACAGCTCAAATGTCCGGTCGCGATCTAACAGCAACTCAACTGTCCCTTTCCGCCAACTCCGCATGCCGGTCTGCCTGGTTTGCACAGGAGGGTGACCTAATAGTCTCTCCGGTAGCAATCCCGGCAGACCTGCTATCCTTCATCGGCGCGACGCTCAATTTCGATGCCTCGAGCCTCTCGACGCTTGTGCCTGACGACGCCCGTGAATCGCTGATTCTCAACGATTGCACCCTGCTATCCAATGCTTTCGTCGAGCGACTCAACAGCCATATTTGCCAGAAATCAACTTGGAGAATATCTGCCTGCTACTCTAGTGAAGGCGTAGCGCGCTTGGCGGAGCTGCTTGGCATCCCGCAGAGCGGGGACGAATTCGCTTTGCAGCGAGGGCCGGATCTCTTGAACCGCAAGAGCCACTTCCGTCAATTGGCGACAAGTGTCGCGCTCCCACTGCCCAGTGGATGCGCGACCACGACCCCAAACGAACTATTCAGGGCGGTCACCTCCTTAAGGTCAGAGACCGGCAACGTGATCGTCAAGTTGGATAATGGAGCGGGCGGAGTCGGCAATGTTATCCTGACCGGCAACGAAAGTGGAGCACTTCCTGGGGCGAGAGATACCCGAACGGTTGCTTGGCCATCGTTTGATCCTCAAGCACTTTGGTCTGAGATGATCACAGCATCCTGCAAGACATTGGTCATTGAATCGTACCACTTGGCTCGCGCTCCGTTCTATCTTGAGTACGAGATAGAGGAGGATGGTTCCATCGTTTTCATCAACAGTGGAAGCATCCGTCTACGTCGCAGCGAAGACCGATCCGAACGAGCGCTTATCTGGACAGGGCTCGAGCTTCCAAGCGACCTGACGAATGAGCAATGGTTGGCTGCACAGGCGCACGCCTACCGATTTGTCGAGCTGGCGCGAACCTTGGGGTATCGCGGAATGATCAACATTGATGGCATTTTCGCGAGCGACGGCCGGCTTTTCTTTAACGAAGCGAACGGCCGGTGGGGCGGAGGGTCAGTGTTGCATAGTATTGCCGTCCGGCTGCTGGGCATCGATTATTCCAGTCGCCACGTCATTTCTTCCGTGAGAAACGTTCCATTATGTTCTCTCCAGGCCGCGCTTGATCGCTTCGTCAGGTATGGATTTCTATTCGATGGCACACGCAAGGAGGGCGTGATCCCGCTTGCAGTCGATCAAGAGGCAGGCACCGTGGAGTGCCTGGTGATCGCGCGCGATAGGTCAACTGCCCGCGATCTGCAGCACCGGTTATTGGCAATGGCCAACTGAAATCACAGACCTCTTAAACTCCTCCATTCATTCGAAGCCCCCCGTATCCGAAACCTGTGCTTGACACCCGCTGCTGGGAACGTCAGGGGAGTGGTTGCCTTTTTCGCTCGAAGTAGACCCACCGTGAACCTAGGATACACCACAAGATTCAAGGCACGCTCTTCCGAATTAGGCAGCGTCTGCCAGAAGCTGGCCCGCGTCCTCAACCCGTTCGAAAGCCGTTTCCGCTAACGGTCCTCACAGGCCGTCAGCAGTGTTTTCGATGATCCGGCGATTCGCGCCGCCGCGTTTTGAACAGAAGTACACCAGCGATCGGCGCTCGCCAGCGTGCACAGGCTTCACCTCATGTCGGATCCTACATGTGGTGACAACCACGGCCCCAAACGGCGGTCGAAATACCTGCTGTTCGTACGCGTTCGGATAGACCACGAACTCACCCCCCTCAAAATCCCTCGCGAGTTGCACAATCACGGAGTACTCGAAGTCAGGGTCGCTCTCAGCGTCTAAGTGGATGCCAACGAACGAACCGGGAGGCAATCGATGCATTTGGCATCGGCGAATCACGTAATCTGACGATGCCCCCAAGATCTTCTTCAGCGCAAAGCTGCGGTCTTTCCTCTCAAGCAATTCGATGATCTGCCCCGGAGCTTTGCCATGCACATTGGTCGGAGGGCGGCCCGGCGGATCTACCCTCACCCGCTTCACGAAGACATTGTGCGAGTCGCCGGCATCTCCCACCCGCACCTCTTCTTCGGGAATCTCCATCTGGAGCTGATCGATCCTCGCCAAATCATCTTGGGTGAACAATGTCTGAGGGGCGATTACGACCGTACCCTTCACCAATAGCTCTATACGGTATTTGGTGAGAGCCTCTTCTGAAAGCAGACGAGATCTATCGTTCATTGCGCGCGCCATGCGACTTCACTCCAAGTTTGATCTTAACGGGTGGCTTCCCAATCCTCGCGCGTCGGGCGGAACGCTTCCTCCCAATGCTCGCCATCGAACTCTTCTATTGTTATGTTTTCGATCGTTCTCTTATCCAAGCACCGAATGTTTACGCTGAAACCCGTGGGGTCCGATCGCGGTCGATAGAATGGCTTTACGCCGCAAATCCGGCAAAACGTGTGACGAGCGATATTCTTGTTAAATTGATATGTATTGAGAAACTCTTCGCCACACTCAATTCTGAGCTTATCGCCGGATACAAGCAGGTGCAGAAACCCGGACATTTGGCAGATGGAGCAGTTGCATCGAACTGCGGAGAGCTCTCGCGGCGCTCGGACGTAGAACTTGACGGCACCACAATGACAACCGCCGTGATGTTCGATCTCCGCAAGGCCATCTTCCTCAATTGAGACAGTTTGCAGCAGATCGCGGCACCACTGTAAGCTGAGCCGATAGGCTCGATCGAATTCATCCAAAAAACGACGATTGCCGTCAGCAGGCACAAGTTCGCGAATGAGCCGGGTTGTCATTTCTCCGTGGTACTTCTCGGCGGGATCCACGCCGCCGACATGAGTGCGGAAGTACTCCAGATCGTCAGACCGCGCATCAAAGGTTTTGACCAGAGTGGTCCACAGTGACTGGATCATTTCCGCAGCATGCAGCTCAAAAGCGACCATGTAGGCGCAGCGCACGACCGGATCTTTCGCTGACAATCCGGCATAGAGGGAATGCAGGTACCGCTTCGTTGTGGCGCTATAATTCGGCTGTATTGTTCTACCGAGTAGTCGCGATGCATCCTTTCTCAGCAGGTTTGAGTGGAAATTTTCAGTCGCCAGAATATCGGGTAGCGCCGTCTTGCCGCCTCGGAGAACCCGGCCATAACCGCCCGTCTCATCCCAACAGATGAAATTTGCGACCACGCTGGTTAGTTCAACATCCCTGGGAAGGTCTCGGTTGCGACGCATCGCATCAAATATGAGATCCTTTTGCGAGCCTGCCTGCAGGTAAGGGAACGCCTGTGACATCGCCAAGTATTCCGGCAGCAAGCTCGCAACTTGGCGTTTAGACATCTCCGCAGCGAACGGATGCAGGCCAAACAGATTTCGCGCTTGCTCAGTCAAGTACTCGCAGACTATCTGCGAAGGTCGATCCAGTTGAACTTGCGACGCTTGAGAAGGCCTCATTTGAATCCTAACCGTGGAGAGAATGATGTTTGAGGAGCACTTTCAAAGGCCACCAACTTGGTCCGACGGGTTTGCGGTCGCGTTCGTCATACAGGCGAACTGCTCCCAACCATCTTTGCGGTCCCAGGCAGGGCCATCAGGGATCAGTCCTGTACATGAGCGCGTCGATAGGAACATGTCGGTAGATTGAAGCCACCACCCTCTCGCGTTGGATTTCCCTCCACGAGCAATCCAATCCCGCGAATGACCAAACGCGCCATCCATCATTTGCTGACTCATGCTGAATATCGGCGTCCGCCAGGCCAAGGAAGCCTCGCCTGACATGCGCAGGCGGCACATCCGGCCAGCTCGACGCTTTCACCTGCGACCTGTCGTGGACGGATCAAGCATCCACGGTTGCTATTCACTGCCTGCTCATCGCATCCCCTGCGGACTTGATTTGGCATTGCCGAGACGAACCACATCCAGCGGGCTCTTCGAGGCCTGCAGCTACAATCTACGTGACATTGCGGCTGCCGGCCGAGAACGATTGTCTCAAGGCAAAGGGACCGCCGCTGCCATTCGCCCGTTCTGCGTGCACTCGTCCAATATCCTGTGTTCCTGCACGCTTGTAGCAATTGCTATGCCAACCTTGCACTACGCGGGTCAATGTCTGAGTACGAACCGGCAACTCAATGGTAGTGTTTTGAATCTGGCGGGAATTTACGCGCAGTTAGAAGCCGAACAGTGAAGGCGCGTTACCGAATCAGCCGATACCATCCGCGGTGGACACAGAGCTAGTGAAACGCCAAAGATTGCGCGCACAGCTACCTCGTAGGTGACCGAGCGGAACCTCATGCCTTGATTTCGTCTCGAGCAGGCGGGACTTCTGGCGATTGATGTCGGGAGCGCTTGCGTCTCCAGGAACGAATTCAAAATTTGTGCACCAATGGAGCGTCGCCGAAAATAAGCCGAAAAGATCAGGCGCCTTCCGGTTGGTCGGTAATCTCTCTAAGAGAAAATCACGGCCTGATTGCAATTGGGCTGGCGTGAGGTTTTCCGCAACCGGCCATTTCAGACGGGAAGGAAACTCGCTGTGTCACAAACGCTCGTTCAGCAAGCGACAGTCAAATCGCGGATCAACGCCATTCTTCGTGCAACCAGCGGCAATTTTCTCGAGCAGTTCGACTTTTTCTTATTTGGCTTTTACGCCAGCGCCATTGGGAAAGCTTTCTTCCCCTCGGACAACGAAACCGCCTCATTGCTCAACACCTTTGGCGTGTTCTGGTTGGGTGCCTTAATGCGTCCCGTGGGGGCGATCGTACTGGGAGCCTATATCGACAGGATCGGCCGTCGCCAAGGCCTGATCATCACGTTATCGATCATGGCGGTCGGCACCGTGATTATCGCCTTCTGTCCCAGTTATGCGACAATCGGCATTGCCGCCCCCATCATTGTTCTAGCAGGACGACTGTTGCAGGGATTCTCCGCCGGCGTCGAGGTTGGCGGCGTTTCGGTCTATTTGGCGGAGATCGCGACCCCAGGCAATCGCGGTTTCTATACCTCTTTTCAATCGTCCAGCCAGCAGGTCGCGATTTTTGTCGCAGCGATCGTGGGCTACCTACTGAATGAATCGATGCCGCTCGAAGCCGTCGCCTCCTGGGGTTGGCGCATTCCGTTTTTTCTCGGTTGCCTTATCATTCCTCTTATCTTTTTCCTTCGTCGGACGCTGGAGGAGACCCCAGAATTTTTGGCGATGAAGAAGCATCCCACGGCGCGCGAGGTCTTTGCCTCGGCGCTCGTCCATTGGCGCACGGTCGTTCTCGGGATGATGATGGCGATCCTGACCACGACGACTTTCTATTTCGTCACCGTCTACGCACCGACGTTCGGCAAGACCGTCTTGAAGCTGTCCACCCAGGATGCGCTCTTGGTGACCCTCCTGGTCGCGGTGACCAACTTCATCTGGAATCCAATTGGCGGTACCGTTTCCGACCGTATCGGCCGCAAGCCAGTCCTGCTGGCCATTGCCGGCCTTGCGTTGATGACCGCCTATCCGGCTTTGAGTTGGTTGGTAAGCGCCCCCAGTTTCGGCAAGCTGCTTGCGGTGGCGATGATGTTCTCGTTCTACTTTGGCACCTACAGCGGGACTATGCTGGGTGCTCTCGTCGAGATCGTGCCTGCGCATGTGCGCACAACCTGCTTCTCCCTGGCCTTCGCTTTCGCGGCGGCCCTGTTTGGTACGTTTACGCCACTCGCCTCTACTTGGCTCATTGAGCGAACTAATGACAAGGCTTCACCCGGATTCTGGCTGATGTTTGCAGCTGCTCTCGGTATCATCGCGGTACTCACCATCTATAGGGGAACCCCCAAGCCATCGAGAGCTGAGAAGCCTTCGCTTCGGAAATCGCCCGAGAGCGCTTTGGGCGTGCAAACAGCATCTCGCTAGCACGTGATCCTAACCACTGACGTGTCATACGGCCTCGATCGATGCGCAGAGCCAGAGTTCGCTCAGCGTATCGACGCGGGGCTAGGAGCCGTATCGCATGTCCGACATTGTCGGAAGCCAGACACGAGCGATGACTGCATATCTGACACTTTAAAAGTAAGCCGTTAGAGTGTCACGTCCTCGGTGATCCGCGTACACGGCAAATCACCATCCAACATTGACACCAGGCCTCGGCGGGCGCTGGATGTCGGCTGTGAACGTTGGAAAGTCCAGGTCTGGAGACCGCCTTGTGGACAGCGGACGGTTCCATCATCGCGGATGTGCAGCAGGTTGGGTAGCAGCAGCAGGCCGTGATGGACGTTGTCGCCGTCCGGAATCCGTGCCCGCGCGACAGTCCGAGCTGTATCGTGGTATAGAACCCCGGCACCGTGTGCTCGGATCGATATCGTCCTCGACGTCGCGCCGTCGTCGGCCCGGACCGATCGGGCGCCCCCTCGAGGGTGTTACTGATGTCGTTGCGGCGCACGCGCGCGCTGGTAACGCGGCAGAATAGCCGGTGAGCATGGGAGCGCTTATGGCGGCGGGATGCCGATTGACGCGAGCCTGACGCGATCGCTTGATGGTCTTCAAGCGGCATCGCCGCTGACGTCATCGAGATGCAGCCTTATGACGCCGTACTATCCGGCGACCTGTGCGGTCCGATGGTGCACCATCTTGCACTATTCAGGCGGGCAGTTTGCGCCGCCGCAGCCTCGTGGTTTGCTCGGACACGATGCGCTCCGGCACATCGGTCAGCGGACTGCAGGTCGACTCACGGATTTTGCCATGTCCAGGAGCGACGTCGGGCCGCTCAGTTCTCGACCGCCTTTGCTGCCGCTGAACAAGGCAATGCGTCTTGTAATCGGACGCATGGAACGCGCGACGTTCACCGCCATCAATTCTCTAGGCTGGAGTTGACCGGCCTGCAGGACCGCCCTGTGTCGGATCCCGCTTCTGCTCCGCCATATGCGATAGTCGTCACCGCAGGGGAATATCTCTGTACCGAAGGCCGCAACCGCTAATCGGCAGTCTTCGATGACGCTGCTCAATCAAGTACGACAGCCATGTCAGCATTCCGAAATCAGCATCTTCTGATGTCGCGGTTGTTACGAAGGACGGGCTCAAAGAGCGCAAGCTACCCGGTCGCAATGAGACCGGGATTCCCTCTGATGGCCATACAGTTCCAAAGTCCCTTGTGAGGATGGCTGTCCGAATGCAAGCGCTTTCCTTGCCGGAGATCCTCCGCTGGCAGTTTCGACAATCACATTACGCGAGAAACACAACCTTTCCGCTACTTCCGTGCTGGCCCATATCCTGCATCGCGTGCAAATGTGAGACAAGAGAGCACCGAAGATGAGAGTTACGTTTGCGCCTTTGCCGTCAATCGACGATACAGCAGCCGGTGTAGAGCCGGCGACGACGATTAGCAACCTCGTGGAGACGAAAGCGTGTAGCTCTTGCGTGCGTTGGCCCCGCCGCTCTTGATTTCGTTCTGGCCTGCGCATCACGCGTTATGTGCGCCAGCACATCGATGTCGAGCGATGTTCGTGCGCGTCCGGTGGCAACCAACACGTTTGGCGCTGGTTTCGCAACTTTGAGCGGCTTCGGATCAACCCGCGCCACCACTCTATCGCGCGAACAGACCCTTAGAGTCGAAACCAATGCCACTCGCGTGCTGACAGATGAATGCGCGCCAATTCTGACACGAGGTGCTTAGACGTGCCCGACAAACTGGATCTTCGAAGTTTCAAGCTACATTCGCAACGCGATGCCGTGCTCAATGAAGTGCATGCGCGCCCGTTTATGCAGCTTATTCCTCCATTTAAGGTGACACACTTCGCATTTCTTTCGCAGGGCGATGCGGCCGCAAGCGATCGCCGCGCCTTCGTCACGTTTTGTCGAGAGCGTGACCTTCCAGCTCCGCAGCTCTCAGCGAAACATCACCAAATCGACATCGGGCCCGTTGTGCTTCGCTGGGAGCAGCATGCCGAATTCGCAACCTTTACCTGGATAGCGAATGGCCCGTTCGCTCGACAGAGCGGCGACTCCCAAAGTGCGGTTCACTCTTTGATGCGCGACTTGCGGCAGGAAGGGCAATTGCTGGTCGCAATCAAGCTGGATGTCGAGCAGCACGCCTCCCCATTGAGGCGCGCCGAACAACTTTTTGACAAGAGCAGCCTCGCCATGGCCCGCATAAAGGGCGGAGCAAGTGTTATGGCCTCGGATTTTCGAGTCGACGAAAACGGTTTCACCAAAATTCTTGTCTGCGACCTCGGGCTGACGCCGCACAATCTTGGTGCACTGGTGCAGCGGCTGCTTGAAGTTGAGACCTATCGTCCGTTGGCGCTGCTTGGTCTGTCGGCCGCTCTTGAGCTTGGTCCATTTGTCGATCGCATTGACAGACGTCTCGGCGAGCTGCTCGAAGAAATGCAAGGCGCGGAGGGATTGAAGCTCAACAACCATCTCCTTGCCGAACTGACCGCGTTGGCCGCCTCTTTCGAGCGAGGCGCGACCGGAAGCCTGTTTCGCTTCGGCGCCAGCAGAGCTTATTACGAGCTAGTTCAATCCCGACTGTCCATCATCGAAGGCAGTGAGATCACGGACTATCCCACATGGTCGTCGTTCCTGGCGCGCCGGATGGCGCCTGCGATGCGAACTTGCGAGACGACAAAGGATCGTGAGGTAACTCTGTCGGTCAAGTTGGCGCGCGCCGCCGATCTGTTGCGAACCCGTGTCGACGTTGAAATCGAACAGCAGAACCGCGACCTATTGCACGCTATCAATGAACGCACCGGACAACAGCTTCGGCTGCAGTGCACGGTGGAGGGATTGTCGGTCGCGGCGATAGGATATTACGTGGTCAGTTTGTTTGGCTACCTTGCCAAGGGAGCGCACGATGTTGGTCTCCATGTAGAACCCTCTTATCTAACCGCGGCGTGCGTGCCGGTCGCAGTCGGGGTGATCTGGCTGGTTAGTTACAATGCACGAAAGCGACACCTCAAGCATCGCGACGGGCCGTCCGTAACGGACAGGTAAGCATCATTTAGCTGATTGACAACAGAGCTTGACGGCAGACATGCCCGACCCACGTGGCAACAGTTTTCACCAAGTCGTCGGCGGCCCAGATAGAGGTGATCGCCGACGGGAGGATTGCGCTTCAGCTCCGCTGATCGGTCGGCGCCAGGCTCTACACGTCTCCGTGCAATGTCGATGTGACCGGATGAGAGGCAAACCTTGACGCGTTCAGGACCGTAACGCTTATCGTCGCCAAGACTCCCAGGTCAAGCATCGCGGGCTAGCGCCGCAAGATCAGTTTCGAGCTTCGGTTGATGCTTAAAAATAGCATCAATCAGCGCCTGCGCTGGTTGCTCGGCAGCCTCAACCAGCGCCGCTTTCTCAGCCCGTGCAGAGGGAGCGAAGACTCGCTTGACGACGGTCGGCGAGCCCTTAAGGCCGCATTTGGAGACGTCCTCGACGCCGGCATCGTGCGCGCTCCATTTCACGATTGGTGCACGCGCAGCACGCAAGGCATCGGCCATCGCGCCGCGCCGAATCTGGCAGGTCCCCTCCAGCATGGTGATGAGACAAGGCAGCCTCGTGTGCAGCACCTGGACACCACCTTCGGAGCGTCGCTCCGCTTCAATTGTACGGGCAGCGAGGTCGAGGGTTTTGACCTTGGCGACGTAGGTCAGCTGCAGCACACCCAGCCGTTTTGCGACGCCGGGACCAACCTGCGCGGTATCGCCGTCGATGGTCTGCTTGCCGGTAAAGATGAGGTCTGGCGGACCATATTCCTTGCCAATTTTTCGGATGGCGGTTGCCAGTGCATACGTTGTGGCCAAGGTGTCGGAGCCGGCAAAGCAGCGATCGGTGAGCAGTACGGCGCGATCGGCGCCGAAGGTCAGCGCTTTCCGCAAGGAATCTTCCGCCGATTGCGGCCCCATCGTCAGCACGGTTATTTCGCCGCCGAACCGCTCGCGCAGCTCGAGAGCGGCCTCGAGCGCGAAGAGGTCATATGGGTTAATGATCGTCGGCACACCCTGACGCATGATCGTATTGGTCACGGGGTGCACGCGGATCTGCGCAGAGTCCGGAACCTGTTTAATGCAGACGACAATGTGCACTGAGTTGCTCCAAAGGTTGCGGTAGCTGCGAAGAGAACAGCAAGTGTTGTACCACAGCGCCCGATTTTGGAATCTGTTAGCTGCCACAGAGGTTTAGATGGGTAGATCGCCCCTCCGGCCCGGTGTTCTGGACGAACGAATATCGACACCCGTCGGAACTGCGACAGCGCCATTCCGTTCCGTCCGACCACGGCGCGGAGCCGTGAGCTTGCAAGGCCCACATCGCGACTCCTGCGCAATTCAAGCTGCAGGTCCGGTCGCGCTCCGGAACGGCGCCAGTATCGACGAGATCAAGGCGGCCTGCTTCGCGCGACGGCATATTGCGGCATTCCTGCAGCTCTTGAGGGGTTCAAGGCAGCACAGGAGATCCTAAGGACCGAGCACAGCCAAACGAACGATGAGGTTGCTTATGCAGATCCCGATCGCGCCAACGGGAGCCACCTGCCTAACTGCTCCCCATGAGCCTCGATCTGCTGATTCAGGCGCCCCCACAGCCTTTGATGTTGGCGGGAGCCGCTCCCGGGAAAGACCATCAGCCCAAGCTTGGATCAGCCCTCAGTCGCTCTTGAGTGCCTGCCGAGATTCCATCGTAAAATCGTAAATGCGATTGTGGATGGCTGACAAAGCAAAGTCCTCGGTCGAAATCCTCCGGCGTGATATCGCGAGCACCATGCAGCACCCGATCTCGACACCGTTGGAAAATGCTTCGTAGAACAGTACGCAGTTGCCGACAGTAAAGCTCCGAATTTTCATCCCCAGCTCGGGCCGCTGGCGGCCCGCCGTGGATTCTTGGCAAGCATCTGAAAGGCATTGCCGATACGATCGAGCAAGCGATCCGCAGCCGCAGTGTTGTCCGATGCGATCAAGAGCCAGATCTCCTCCAGGTCGGTCTCGGCCTGGGGCCGCCTGGTGAGATTACCCGCCATGCTTCCCGGCTTTCAGCCGTTCGCGTCCGCGGGCCTTAATTTGTTCAACCAGTTCGCCGGGCTCAAACGGTTCTGCCGGACCGCTTTCCAAGCCTTCCTGGATAGCGGTACGCAATGCCTCAAGCTTCGCCTTGCGACGCTCCTCGCGTTCTTCAACAAGGCGCAGTCCCTCCCGCATTACCTCGCTAGCGGCTGCATAGCGTCCGCTATCGACGAGATCCTTGATAAAGCTCTCGTAGTGTTTGCCGACGGTATAACTCGTGGCCATAGGCACGCCTCCTCGCCTCATAATATATTACTTTATGCTCTAAATACCGCGCTTTGATCCGCCAGCAACGTGAGGTTGTGGAGGGACGGAGGCAAACGGTGGGTAGGTGACGAAATCTCTTGGCTCAGTCTATCTGAGGCGGTTTTGCTAGCGTCGACCAACTTCATGTGATTGAGCCATGAACTACGATCAAGAGGATCGCAAGCCGATCAGGAGAAAAACCATCAGGACGACAATGTGCGAAGCTTTAGGCCGTGGCCGGCGAAGTCCCACTTGGCGACGTGGTGGTCAAACTGGCTGGCGAATTGATCCCTAGCCAGGCTCAGAAAGCCCGCCCTCATTGGGAAGGTGCAATCTCAGAACGCACCAACGAGCATTCCGAACGGCCGGACCGACATGCGCAAATGTTGGCGCCAACTACAACGCTGGTCGGTCCTCGCTTCGATTTGGCCGTGGCTCTCGCACGCGCGAGTGGCGATGGCATGGCAGGGCGAAGCCTTACCATTAACGATCTGTGCAAGCTCCTACCGCAAGTCGATCCAAAGGACGTCGAGAAAGCCGCTTTCGATCTGGATGCCCTGGGTTTGACCAGCATTCAGCGGTCGTTCGGTGAGCACTGGTGGCTACGGTTATCCCCCATCTGACGCGGTCATCCTTGCACCGTCGCCTGCAGCGCCATGGAATCAGCCGCCCGCCCGAGGTCGTCGGTGCCAAGCCTGCCAAGCAGCCTTTCGAGGCCTAAGGGACGGGACCGTTGGGGAGACAGCACGGTCACGTTTCGGAGGAGCTGGCGCGCCGACCCTGAGCGTCGGCTCCTCTTTTGGACCTTGTGTGAGTTAGGCAACAGTCGTCCCTCGGCGTACCTGCTAAAGAAATGACGTTGGGAATTTCAGGGCCCTAGCGCTGGGAATGACAGGGCGCCGCCGGGACAAACCATTTCGGGCCCGGCGGCGTAATTTTTGAGATTTACCGCGCTGACGCGCGAGAGGCGTCTCGAGATGTCTGACGACAAGATTGCTGTAAAGACCGTGCTGCTCGCGCTGGCCATCGGCATTGCGGTATGGGCAACCACGGGAGCGCCCGAGCCGGGCACAAATTCGCCGTTGCACGTCGCCACCAGGCGATGAGGCCCTACGGGGCTTGGGAGGATTGGGCGCGGTCGCTTTAGGTCGGCGTCATTCGAGCGGTAGAGAAAGCGTCGGCAGCGGCCTATTGCCCTGCTCGCAACCTGTTCGCCCCTTGAGCAGTAGAACTGGCGTTGAGGCATCCGCGGCAGTCCGGCCCATGAAATGGGTCAGATTAACGCCCGATGACCATTCCACATAACCAACAGCCGAAAAGGCAACCGCTCCCACGATGAGAATACTGAGTACTGAAGCGGCGGCTGCCGACGCCAAGCTTTGGCTGCTGAAAAACGGCATCACGATTCTCCGACACCGAGCTGCCACCCGCTCGTGCATTAGGCCAACTCGCGATGATCGAGTGTGAACCGCCTCACATTTCACGGGCAGTTGATGCCGAGGTCGGACCGCCGAACCAGTTTAGGGCCGGCGGGCCAATTTTCGTTGATTCAGATCCTGGCCGCGGCCCAGTCGGGCAGACGATCCGGAAGCGGGCTGTCGAGCAGGCCGGCGACAAGCACGCCGAAGGCCGCTCCTTCGATGGCCTCTTCAGTGAACTCGACGTTTGCGTCCCATTCGAAATGGAGGACCGCTGAGGCCGTCGCCCGCATCGCCTCGATGGTCGTGGCGCGATTGTAACCATTCGCAGCTGATTCATGGCGTCCTCAAAGGCTTCTTCGGCCGCGGTATCGTCAACACCGATCTGGTAAAGCCGGAGAGTCTCCTCGCTGGCGGCATCGAGGAGGCACGATATTTCCACGAAGCTGCGTCCTTGCTCGATCAGTTCGGCTCGAGATGTTTGGGCAAGGGTGACGCCCGTCCGTGTTCTCCAGCGCCAAAAGCTTTTTCGAGCGGGAGCACCCAGGACCGTTCCCGGGGAAGCGTTCTGCCGTTAGCAGGCCTACATGCCGATCAGCTGACGGGTGTCGCTGCAGAACCTCGGGGTCACTCGTTTGCCACGGCCAGATACCGCTGAGCCCGTCATAAGCATTCGGATGAAGCTCTGCTTTCCAGCATGCCGTCGCCCACAATTAACTGTTTGAGCGGTTCTAGTCCGCGGCACGTTCGAGTGGAATCGCAGATGGAAGCATAGTGAATGCATATGGACGGCGACTGCGGACCAACGGAAGGCCGCGCAAGAAAGGAGTAAGGCGATGGATACGGCAGACAACGCCGACGCGGTGACCACTTGCGCATGTACTGTGATGCACCGAAGATCGATATCCCCGAGGCTTTCCACAAATGATGGTGGATGGCTTTCCACTGGCGGATAGGTTGGTCGCGGGGAGAATTCGCCATATTCCAGCTATCGGGGGGAGGCAGACCTGCTTGATCCCCTTCATGCCAAAACGGCGTCGGCAAATCTCGCACCCAGCTTTGAGTCCCACGACTCTGGGTCGACAAATTGTGTTGGGGGCCCGGGTCGATCCGCCGCAACCTGCCCCTTGCCCACTGCTCAGACCGTATTTGAAGTTGCTCCCGATTGGCGCGCGCTAGTCTTTGAACATGGCGGATAACCTGACGCTCGTCAGCTTATCGACAGCTGAGCTTCCTAGCGTACGCCTCCGTTGACGCTTTCAATTACCCACATCTCGCGCGTAGGATTTGCACCGGTTGAATCTTCTGTGATTCTGTTTGTGACGCCGATTCGCGGAGGCGTCACAGATGAGCAGAGACACGGGAGCTGGTGCTGCAGGCTGGCATGACGACGAAGTCGTTGCGGCAGGGCTGCCGGACAAGCGATTGGCGCGCCGATTTGGCCGCCTGCTTGATCAGATGTCGGCGGCACCCGGCCAACCGGTCCCGGCCGCGTGCGGCGACTGGGCGGCGACGAAGGCCGCCTATCGCTTCTTCGACAATCCGCGCGTGACCGAGCATGGGATGCTGGCCGGCCATTTTGCCGCGACCGCCAGGCGCTGCGCGGCGAACGACGGACCAATCCTCATTTTGCAGGATACAACCGAGTTCATCTACAGCCGTGCGCAGCCGGGTAAGATCGGCTTCACCAAGACCATCAACGCCGGACGCTATAAGGCGGGTCAGCCGAACGTGGTGACCTTGTGTGGGGTGCTGATGCATTCGAGCTTGGCTGTAACCCTCGGCGGCACGCCGCTTGGGCTGACGGCAGCGAAGTTCTGGACACGCACGAAGTTCAAGGGGACCTGGACGCTCAAGCGGCACGTGAACCCCACGCGCGTGCCGATCGAGACGAAGGAAAGCTATCGCTGGCTGGAGAACCTGCGCCAGTCGATGGCGCTCGTGGGCACGCCGGAGCGCTGCGTGCATGTGGCCGACCGCGAGAGCGATATCTACGAGCTTTTTTGCTTGGCGCAGGATCTCGGCACGCGCTTTCTGGTGCGAGTGCAGACCAATCGCTTGGCCGCCGCGCCCGCCGGCGCGGAGCCACGGGATAGAGCTCATCGGGTCTTCACCCAGCTCTCGGCGGCGCCTTGGGCGGGACGCCATTACGTCGCGATCGGACAGGATGAGACGGCGTGCGTGCACGTGAAGTTCGCCACCATCCAAACCTTGCCGCCCGTCGGCAAGCAGAAGCGATACAGTCCTCAGCTTCTCACCTACATCCAAGCCCTTGAGATCGACCCGCCGGCGGGCCGTCCGCCGATCGACTGGAAGCTGGTGACCAATCTGCCGGTCGGAGATTTCGCCATCGCCATCGAGAAGCTCGAATGGTACGCCTTGCGCTGGAAAGCAGAGGTGTTTCATAAGGTAATGAAGTCTGGCTGCCGCGCCGAAGAGGCGAGGCTTGAGACCGCCGAGCGGCTGGCCAAGTTCCTCGCCCTCATCGCGATGGTCAGCTGGCGTATCTTCTTCCTCACCATGTCCGCACGAGCAAAGCCCGAGGTTGCGCCGGAGACAGTTCTCACCACAACCGAAATTGCGACGCTTGATGCCATCGACGCGGCGCGGGCCAAGCCGCGCATCTTGCGCAAGACCCTCGCCACCTATTTGCTCCAGATCGCCATGCTCGGCGGCTACCTCGCTCGCAACCACGATCCGCCGCCAGGAAACATGGTTGTCTGGCGAGGACTAACACGCCTCCATGACATCGTCTTCGGCCTCTCAATCAGAACTCGTCGACAATGTGGGTAATTGAAAGCCGTTGACGGCCGCCTTGTTTGACGGAGGCAAGCGCTGCAGGTCCTAGGGGGCATCCTGGGAGAAGGGCTATGACGATTTCGCGGGCAGAGGTGATCACATCGGTCGAGCCTCGGTGGTCGCGAGATGAGAAGGAAAGCTAGTTGCAGCATCGCTCGAGCCGGGAGCGACTGTTTCCGAGGTGGCTCGCATGGCCGGCCTTCATGTGAGCTAGCTGTTCAGGTGGCGCAAAAAGCTTGAGCCGCCTAGTCGGCTGAGACAAGACATGCCATGGAGTTCGATGAATACAGAACGGGCCCAGCCTCGCGCCGGCATACCTTTCGAATCCGAAAGCACCGAGCCAACGTCTAGGGCCGCCGGGCAGTCCCCTTCGTGCCTGACCCAGTGGGCGTCAGCCCTGACGCGGTGGGCGACAGGAGCGGCCGCCGCCGACCTCGTCTCGTCGCAGGACCGCGTCCTGGCGACCTGGGCAGCGGAAGAGGGGCAGGGCGAAGACGAGAATCGGCAAGAGGGGGTCAACCGGACGAGGGCATGGCGGGACGAAGGTGATGTCGGAGACGAGCTGAATTTGTCGTCATTGTCCCTGACCGCCTTGCCAGCCTCACTCTTGCCCAGGCTCCGGACCCTCAATGTCATCGGCAACCAGTTGAGCAGCCTGCCGGCCCGGCTTCCGGGCGGACTCCGGGACCTCTACGCCTCTGACAACCGGCTGACCAGTCTGCCCGCCCTTCCGAGCAGGCTCCGGCACCTCCACCTCATGGCCAACGAGCTTTCCAGCCTGCCGGCAGAGCTGCCATTTAGGCTCCGCAGCTTGACTGTCGATAGCAACCAGCTGACCGATCTGCCCGCCCTTCCGGCAACGATCGAGGAGTTGTCTGCCAGCAATAACCAGCTGACCAGCCTGCCCGATCTTCCAGCCAGGCTCCGCCGCCTGGACGTCAGCGAAAATCAGCTGACCAGTCTGCCCGATCTTCCAGCAAGGCTGCGGTACCTGGACGCAGGCGACAACCAGCTGACAAGCTTGCCTGGCGTTCCGGCCAGACTTCGATACCTGGACGTCAGCGAAAATCAGCTGACCAATCTGCCAGAGACACTCCCGGTCGGCCTTGAAATGCTCGGCGCCAGCAACAATCAGCTCACCGGCCTGCCCGCGACCGTGCTGACGCAGCTCGGCAGCGCGTCCAGCATCGATGTGCGATCTAATCCGATACCGGGCCCAGTGCTGGCCGATTTGGCGTCAGCCACGCGCGGCCCGGATTATGCCGGCCCGCAGGTCTTGCTGTCGATGCCCCTACAACCGGTGGAACATCAGCCGCCACTCCTGCACGAGGTTGTTGCGGATTGGCTCGCGGACGAGCCCGGCGCAGTGGCCGCCTGGCAGGGCTTCGCCGAAGAGCCGGGTGCGCAGGACTTCGCACTCTTTCTCGAAAGGCTCGCGGGCACCGTGAACTATGGTCATCAGGCGTTCCGCGACCAGGTGGCCGAGAATCTGCTACAGGCCGCGATGAGGCCGCGGCTGCGCGAGCAGTATTTCGAGCTGGCCAGTGGAGCGACTGCGTCCTGCGAGGACCGCGTCACTTTGACTTGGAACGGTATGCAGACCGCACGCCTGAACGCTGATGTCAAGGATGGGCTTTATGACAGTCAGCTCGACCAACTGCTCCAACACGGCCGTGTCATGTTTCGTTTGGAGGCGCTTGACGATATCGCACGCGAGACGGTCCGCTCGCTCCGTCGTGCCGACCCGGACGCCAATATCGACGAGATCGAGGTCTATCTTGCCTATCAGACCCAGCTACGGGATCGGCTGGAATTGCGCCACATCGCCCCTGATATGCGCTTCTTGAATCTCTCTGACGTCACGGCGGACGACGTTGCCCGGGCTGAGACGTCGGTGCGGGAACAGGAAGCGGCGGGTTTCGCGGATTTTCTGGCAACGCGCTGGGAGCCTTGGGATACGGTGGTGAAGCGGATCGCCCCCGATGATCATGCCGCGATGCGGGACCGGCTTGCCGATGCAATGGAAGATGAGTTTCCGACGCGCTTGAACGAACGACTCGCGGAGCCTGGCCTGACGGATGATGTCGATGCCCGGCGGGTGGTCGGAGCCCAGATCCTCAGCGAAATCGCCTGCGAGATCAAGGGCGAGCTGATGCATAAGGTTCTCCGGGAGCAGGGCCTCGAGCTCTGATCGATGCGATAGCCGCTCCGATCCTGCAGTCTCGTTTGGTCGTTACGGGACGAGCGATTGTTCAGGTCGCATGGATGATGCAGTTGCCGTCTGATGACCACCTCCGACCACCTCGGCGTGTCGTTCGGTCGCCGGCCGTACCTGGGAAACCCGCGATTCTAAACTTGCAAGCGATGCCAGAGTTCAAGGTCATTGCTCGCCTGGATTACGACGAACAGACCACGTTCGTCCGTGCAAGGCTGTGTCAGGTCACGACTGGCATAGCCTGGGTTGAACTTGATCACGCGCAGGATACTTCGACAGCGCGGCCAATGCCGCTTCATGATTCGCTCGCGTCGTAGCCGATGTCGCTCTCCGCCACCGGATCAGACTCCATCCGGATCCCGCTTGTGACCGCGAGCGGAGCGCGCTGGTGGCAGCGCAGAACGCCTTGCCGAATCTCCGTTCCCATCGGCGCAAGATTTCATAGCTCACTCGACGCCCAGCGCCCCCTGCATTCGTCGACAATGCGCAAGCTCAAGGGAAACCGGAAATACAACCAAACGCTATATCCGATCATTTCCGGTAGGAAGTAATGGCGACGATAAACCAGGGCGCTCGCCGCAGAGCTACCGGGCCGGAAGGCTGCCACTGCTGACCATCCGATAGGGCGGCGCGCGGCTCACCTTCTGAATGTCGACGATCCAAAGTCACTTCGCGCTCTCGGCCCGACACCATGCCCGAGGGAAGCCGATGACGTAAGCGTGACGGAAGAGATCGGAGCCAACTTCGCCTCGCCCGAGCGCGAGCAGCTACGCTGCGGCTTCGTCAGCTTCTCGAAAGCTTGCTCTGGTAGGATGTCTGCTCAGGTGATCTTGGACGTGAGGCTGGGTGGACCCGCACAATCGTGACCCCATCCAATGTAACAGTTTGGTCGCAGCTGCAGCATGCCACTTCGGAAGAGCAGCGAGAGGGGCCGGCGAGGCAATAGACGTTTGAGCCGTCCTTGGCGACGGCGCTCCCAGCCAGTACCCGTACCTGTCCTCATCAGTCTGAAGAAGACCAGCGCCGCATTGATGACGCGACCGGTAATGCTATGGCTCGGAATCAAAGGTGCACATTAAAGCAGTACCACCCGAACTTCGCCGATTACGGGCATGTTCTCCGCTTTCGGCGTCAACCGTTTGATCTAAGCAAATCAGCAATCCTATCGCTCACGTCAACGAATTCTACTAATCGAACGATGAGGCGCCGTTGAGCAATCTTCGCGTTTGCTGCGAGCCAGCTACTCGCAGTGCGATTCCGCCCAGCCCCCCCCTCAGAGGACGACGAAAGTTTCTTTAAAATGATGACTCGTGCCGATAGACGCAGCGAGGCCGCCCTTGACCAGTATCACCCTGCTCTTCGCAGATTCTCCGAGGCACTTATTCTTGAGAGCCAGACGATATCTGGACTGGACCACGACGCGCGGATCAAGTCCGCTCGGAGGCTGTTCCCACGCGACAAGAATCTCATCTCCGCGTTAAATTTGTTTCGTGCTGCGGAGCTATGCGCAAAATTCGGTTCGTAATACGGAGCGTGCCTTGTCCGGGCGCTTCGAGCGGGCAGCTAAGCATTGCAGCCTTGGCGGAGTAATCTTCTATGGTGATTTGCCAGCTTCGGTTGGGTTAGGCGACACGGCACGTGATCACTTATGGCCATTCAAGAGCATGTCGCTCCGATGGAAACTCGCTATTTCCGTGGTGTTGGCAATTAACCCACCGTCCGAGCCAGCCCGGGGCAATCGGCTCGCTCTGTCCGAAATCAGATGACGGACGCTATTCAGGTACGGCGCATCGGCGCCCGACGAAGTGGATAAGCGTTTGGAGCGTCTAGCCGACATCCTCATTGACTGCATCGCCCACGGCAACTCGGTCAGCTTTCTGCCACCGCTAACTCGACGACGTGCGCTGGTGTACTGGCGTAGCGTCGCGGACGCGGTTATTTGCAATGGATGCGTGCTACTAGCTGCGGAAGATGGCGCAGTGGATTATTTTGCTGCTCGGGCAGCCGTTGGATGAAGTGTGCGAGCCAGGCGAACGACCGCCATAAACTTTCGTATCGTTACGTGACCCCCTTGAGGTGCCCAATTTTTACCAAGGTTCAATTGAGCCGCTGATCACGATCCTCTTAGCTGCATGTGCGGCTGGCCACAGCGACATCTCATTCGTCTTCGCCGGCTTCGTCAACTGATAGCGAATCGGGAGGTCGCAAATTCTATTTTTCGTCGGAATGACAGCATTTGCCGAGACGTGGATAGAGATACTGATGGAACCATTCGAGCTTGCGTGGTGCGAGTTCGAATACCAACGGGCTCTCAGATGCCTCGAAGCGAGGGAAAACAGGGCGAACGACGTCTGATCCATCATGCGGGAGGACCTGTGGCCAAACACTCTATGACAGCGCACGGCCACGCGCGCCACGAGCGGCGATACAGCGATCGAAAGCTCGCTCAAAGAATTAAAGAATTAGCCAGCACGGTCCTAATCAGAAGACCATCACCAAGCAGCGTAAAGGCGGCGTCGTGCACGATGCACCGACGGGTTGCAAGACCGTCCGCTCGATTGAGGAAGAGGCAATCGTCGTTGCCTTTCGCAAGAACACCTTGTGAGCTGCAAATTTATCGAGAATTTGGGCGCCCTTGCGCGATGAACACGGTACGCAATCATGTTGGAGCTCCGGTAGAAATACGGGAATGAAGCTGCGCCGGCGGTAAGCATGCTCACAAAATCCATGACAATTGAACTCGCGCTAGTTGTGGTTCGGTCGATATTCTGCCAAGGGTAACTGTCGGAGTGACGGATCCCTGACCTAGAAGGCAGGGGACCTCTCGATCGTAAGGACGGGTCGCCAGAATGAATAGATCAGCAGCAAAGAAGATGCAGCAGCGCAGTGCCGGCAAGCCTGACATTGAGTTGGGCAAGCGGATCCGCCTGCGGCGTGTGGAGCAGAAGATTTCGCAGGCCGAACTCGGCGATAAGCTCGGCGTCAGCTTCCAGCAGGTCCAGAAGTACGAGAAGGGCGTCAACCGTGTCGGCGCTGCCCGTCTTCAGCAGATCGCCACTACGCTCGACGTCCCCGTCACCTTCTTTTACGGCGGTGACAACAAGACGCGCGAGGTTGAGAGCCTCCTGTTCCTGGACAGCGCCTTCAGTCTGCGGTTGCTGCGCGCCTACAGTAAGATCAAGGATCAGACCGTCCAGCGTCAGCTGGTGTCGCTGATGGAGTCGATCGCCGCCGACGAGGATTGACCGGCACTCGACGTCAGATGGCGGCACATGGACGCGACCTCGTCTCAGGACCCACTCCCGCGGCGAGAGCGGTCGATTGACTTGTACACGCCTCACTTTCATCCGGTAATCTCAGGGTTACTCTCCTCGATCACGGCACCGCGTCCCCGGTGTCGACACGATTCTAGTTGACGGATCGAGCGACAATCTGATCTTCGAGCTCGCCAACTCCGCCATTGACATCTCCCTCATGGTGAGGAGCGCCGTCCTACGTGCGAAAGGCGAAGCCGCGCGGCTTGCTATGGACCCAGGGTGATCGCGGGAAACAGCGCCTCTTTGGTCGGGAAACGGGTATAGACCGTTGCCTTGCTAGCACGGCACGCGAACTCCCCGACGCTGACGCCGGCGAGTTCACGAGCCAGGAACAACTCGCGTGCCGCGGTCGAGATCCGCAGGTCCACTTCGGCGGCCAAGTCAGTCGGCGGCCGTCCCATACGCACCGCCTTTTGCGCCGCCCACCTTATGTTCGCTCCTCCATTCATCCACCCTAGGCTAGTTTGTCCATTCAATTAGTCTTCTGGGAAAGAGAAGGTGGCTTAGGCGCCATGATCCAGCGACAAACTGACGGGAAGAGCGGTGAACTTGTTCGAGGTCGGAGCTGTTGTCTGCCGCTGGTCGGCGACGCACGGCGTCCGTCAGGGGCGGCAAAATGGTTTCAGCCCGTAACATGCCGGCGGGTTCACCACCGCGCCGCTCAGTCCAGTTCTCGCTGCGCTCCAAGCGAAGTCGCCTTGCCAGGGCGGCAGACGGGCGGTTCCTCGCATGCGTGGTCAATCTGCCGCCGAGGCGGGCCGCCCTTTTTCAGATTTTGGTGGCATTGGATGCGCCCGCAAAAACCCATTGTCCTCTCATGGTCCACGCGTTCAGAACCGCTTGATCTCGATTCCGTACTTCCTCAGCGCGTAGCCAATCTGGCGAGGCGTTAGTCCGAGCAAGCGTGCAGCTTTTGCCTGTACCCAACCAGATTTTTCCATGGCTGCAATGACCCGCTCGCGATCGGCCATCTTCGCGCCACTTACGAGGACTGTGCCAGGGGGTGCCATTGAGGCCAGTTCGCTGCCGACAAGTGGGGCCGGCGCGGTCGCTTCAGACGGCAAACTGATCGGCTTGGCGGGCACTGGGACGACCGGTGCCGTTTTGACTGTCGCCTCCTCGGACGTACTTTTCCACAGCATCGCGGAAAGGCACTGGCCGTGGCAACATGCAAAATCATTTCTCACGATCGATGGCCCGGACGACAGGGTCGCTGTGCGCTCGATGCAGTTTTCGAGCTCGCGGACGTTGCCCGGAAAGCCGCAGTTCATCAGCACATCGATCGCGCTCGCCTCCAAGGTCAGCGTACGGCCGTTCACGCTATTGAAATTCCTCAGGAACTCACCGGCAAGCAGCGGAATATCGCTGCGTCTTTCGCGCAGCGGCGGCAGCAGCAAGGGAACAACGCTGATGCGATAGTAGAGGTCTGCGCGAAACTCGCTCCTTGCCACAGCCTCTTCAAGGTTCTTGTTGGTTGCGGCTATGACTCGAACATCGACCTTTATGGTCTGGTTGCTGCCGACCCGCTCGAACTCCTGCTCCTGCAGGACACGCAGCAACTTCGCCTGGAACGGGGCGGAAATCTCGCCGATCTCGTCAAGGAACAGTGTGCCTTTGTCAGCAAGCTCGAAGCGCCCCTTGCGCGAGCTGAAGGCGCCAGTAAAGGCACCTTTCTCATGACCGAACAATTCGGATTCCAGCACTGTCTCAGGTAGTGCCGCGCAATTCAGCTTAATGAAGGGCCGCTTGGCGCGGGACGATGATTCGTGAATAGCCTTGGCTACAAGTTCCTTTCCGGTACCGGATTCGCCGCGCAGCAGAACCGTGCTGTTCGATTTGGCCACGACCGCGATCTTTTCGAGCAAGCCGCGCAGCGCCGGACTGTCGCCGATGATCCCATGAACAGGTACCTTCTTACGCTCTCGTACAGGCTGCCTAAACTCGAATAATTGCTTTTGCAGACGGTCCTTCTCCACCATCAGCCGCTCGCGATCGCAGGCGAACAAGCGATGAAGCCTTACTGTCTGTCCCACCAGGTTGGCGATCATGGTGAGCAGCCGCGCATCATAATCGAGCCGGAGACTCGACCTTTCGTCACAGACACGGTCGAGCGTCAGTGTACCCACGACTTTCGGATCGATGCGGATCGGAACTCCGATGAACGACACCGGCATGTTATCCGAGGCACCGAGCACCTCAAGGTCAGCTGCGCTGAACGCCGGCTCCGCTGCCACGTTCTCGGCGACAAGAGGCCTGTCGGTCGCAACGATCTGGTCGATTGCCTTGCGTGGCAGCCGCATCCGGAAGCGGTCGTCGCTGCCTTCGCTCCAGCCAGCACCCACGGTAATGTCCGGCATCCCGTCATCGTCGAACAGTGAGACGATACCGTGTCGCATCTGCACAAACGATTGCAGAAGGCCTACGACGTTGGCCAGCGTGACCTCGAGCCGGCAGGGAGCGGTGAGTATTTTCGATATTTCGAAGATGCCGGTCAGCGCGCTCTCGCGCAGCGGCTCGCCCGAGAGCTCGCGCTCCGTCTCTGGATGAGAGGCAGGTATCTCGCGTGCGGAAGCGATATGCAGCATGAGGCGGTCTCCGTTATTTTGATCATCCTCCCTAGCATCTTGTTCGGATTTGCGAGCTTCGTTTTGCATGTCATGCTCGATCTAGCGTTACGAATTAACGAGATGACATGGAAGCGTAACACCTTTTCATGGCACGACGGTAACCTTACGGTGGCTTGATTTCATCTTTTTTCAGAATAGATGCGCGACGTCAGCGTAGAACACGAGCCCCAGCGCTGAGGCTTAAGTCAGCCGCGTTGCCAGGCTTGGTCGATTCACAGATGTTGCCCACCATTGATCGGCACCTCGGCCCCCGTAACATAGCTTGCGGCATCCGAGCATAGGAAGAAGATGACCTTGGCCACTTCGTCGGGTGTTCCCACTCTGCGCAACGGGATGTTTGGCACGAGACGCGCTTCCGTGTCGGGCGACAACATGTCCGTTCTGATCTCGCCTGGCGCGATCGCGTTCACACGAACGCCATAGGGCGCATAATCGTGGGCCATTTCGCGTGTGAGACTCGCAAGCGCAGCCTTCGACGTCGCGTAGGCGCTGCCGGCAAACGGGTGCACCCGCGAACCAGCGATCGACGTCACGTTGACAATCGATCCTGACGCGGCCCTTAGCTCGTCAAATAAACCCCTCGCCAGCAGGATCGGGGCCACGAGATTCAGATGGAACACTCTCATCCAGGTTTCAGTTGACGTCGTCAACGAGGTCAGCCGGTCACCATCAGACGTCTTCGGCGAGATGCCGGCGTTGTTCACTAATGCGTGCAAGGGTGCGCCCGCCAAGCGTTCCTTGACCTGCGCGATCAAGCGCGGCAGCATTTGATAATCGCTAAGGTCGACCTGGACATGATCCTCGCGCCCGGAGTCCCACGGGCACCGCGCGCCATCGAATGGCTGGCGCGCGCAAGAAATGATGCGCCAACCTGCCTCCGAAAACAGCTTGGCAGTGGCATGCCCGATTCCGCGCGATGCCCCAGTCAGCAACATCGCCTTCTGCTCTCCCTGATGGAGGCGGGCTTCATCGGCGCGAAAGGGACAGCCCAAATGTGCCTCGGGCAGCGGACCTGCGATCAGATCGTCATTTGGCAGATCGAGACCCACGCCCGCCTCCTCTCCTGTAGCGTCGCCGGAGAACGCGTAGCAGGATTTGGGCCACTCCGATGCACGCAAAGACGCTCCGGTTTTGCGTCCTAATGTCGCGCACGCCAAAAGCTTGGCGGATTCGCGACATGGTGCGTGTGCTTTGCAACATCGATGGTGCATCACCCACACAATGCCTGGAGCACACTCGGTCACTGCTACGACCAGACACCACACTGCGCTCTCGTGATCGAGATCCGAAGCAGCGAGCGGATAAGGAACGCTCCTCGTCGAGGCAACGATCGGTCACGATGGTGGAGACACCCAGTAACCGTGTCGGCACGAAACAAAACCTGACGCACCAACTTCATACGTTAGGTTTTCTCGCAACTGATACCGAGCTCATCGCAGCACATCGCTGCGCTGATTGGTTGCGCGATCACGAGCGGGCGCACTGAATGTCCAACTCAATGCTCGAACCCGAAGGGTCCGTCCGCGCGAGTGAGTGGCGGCCGCGGCAACGGAACTCACCGGCCCAACGTAACCTCCTTCGAAAACTTGATCCGCGACGAACCGCCGAGAAGCTTTCACTTGCGGGTCGTCGTGAGGCAAGGCCGAGGACGATGTCCATCTGGTCAGCGTGGTGGCGGTACGGTAACGCCGCTCTTGTCAAGATCGAGCTTCAGCGGACGGCATTCGGCCGCCGCAACTTGCTGTTCTCCAGGGCAAGGGTCCGTTGGAGCGTCGGTTTGGGCGATCAATTGTCGTCCGGAAACGTAGTGGCAGTGCTGCTCGATGCAAAAAGCGGCGATCAGATCGATGAGACGGGTTACGACTTTCATGAAGCCACGAGTTCTTTTGATGCTTCTTCAATCAAGATCAATCGGCTCGGATCGTTCAAATCGAATTCTATAACGCGCGGCGCAAAGAGGCGCGCATAGCGCGTGAAAGCGCTCGTCGGGGGGAAACGGATCACGGTATCGCATCGCGCAAGAAGATACATCTCGATGAGAGCGGAAAAGCCGCCCTCAGCTCCGAGCGCCGCGCTGTGCAACGGCCCGGCCTGAGCTGCCTGGAAGCGCTTTGGGATGGTGAAAACATCAGGAAACATAGCTGACACCCTCTCAAGGACGTGCGCGCTGTCTGTGCACAGGAACGCCCTGACCGGTTTTGCATGCGGTAACGCCTTGGCCTTGTCGATGGCGTTACAGACCTGTTGCAAAGCCCGCTCGGGATCAGCCCAGTAGGGCGCATGCCCCATAACATCCTCTCCGTTGCCGTGCCGAACATGAATGCCGATCACGCTGAACGACGCAAGGTGCTCACGGAAGATGGCATCAATCCGTGCCTGCACTTCGGATCGCGGCTTGATGCTCCGAAAGATCTCTCGTTCAGCCTCCTCATCGCAGCGCCACATCAGGCAGGCGTCACACACAACTGTATTTGCATCGCTATCTTGCCCGCTTTGGAACAGCTGATCGAGTTCATCGCGTTCCCGGAAAATCTGCTCATCCGGGCGATAGGCGCAATCAATAGCTGGACTATTCCACCATGCCGGGAAAAATGGTCCAGGAAATGAGTGCTGGTTGATCCGGTCGTCGCAGATCACCTGTACGCCGGCAATATCTTGAACCGGTTCGAAGAAGACGGGAAAGGCGTTGGTGAATGGTTGATCGAGATAACAGGACCCCCGCCAATCGATGACCAGCTTCCGTCCGGTCCGCTCGGCAAAACGCCACGCTGCAGCCAGCGACCACAGGCAGTCGCCCAAGCCCGTACGTCGTCGGGAAACAACGAACTGATCATTTTTCGAACCGCCAGGCATCTGCATTGCCTCCTTCCGGACTCCTGGTTGAACAAGAGACGTCATTGGAGACACCTCACATATGGTCTTGGCCGATGTTATGGTCGGCGCTTGTGCTGCTCGCGCGTTGCGTCGGTAGAACTTCATAGCAGCGCTATCCTCGTAGTGGGTTCTCTCAACGCCTCCCTCTTTTCTTCCACTAGAGTTGTTGCGCTGATATACCCGATTTCAACTGGATGCCTATTGGTGCCCTATTCCACCTCGGCCTAGCCTCCTGTACATGGAGGCGCAGTCTTGGTCTTACATATGATCGCCGGTTATGCTTCGCCCAGCGCTTTAATGCGGACGCAAGCGGCGCGTGGCGGATGCAGCCGAACGCCCCGCTGTTCCCACAAGAGCCGAAGTTCCTTGACGAGATCTTCGCGCCGGGGCTGGTCCAACATAGTTGTGTCGAGAAGCCAGCCGAGCGAGGCCTCCCCCTCGATCCGCATCAGCAGGTCGAAGAGCTCATGCGAGATACGCATGCTCTCGCGCCCCGAATGTCCCATACGGATCTCGGAAACCGTTTCCTGACGATCTTCCGCTGTGTAAGAGCGAATACGATGAAGGGATGCATACGGAGGCAATGAAACGCCCAGTGTACACCAATCCGGCAGTGTTGCCGGCCGCTTCTCGACGAGGAATGGCCCAACTACAAGTCCGTCCAGGTCGGTCGTCAAGAAGGTGACGATGGCGTCTGAAACGGAATCGACGATCGGCTCGGCATTGTTGTTAAAGGACGTGTTTAGAAGAACCGGGATGCCGGTTCGCTTCTTGAATGCATTAATGACATCCCAATAGGCAGGATTTGTGTTGCGCGAGACCGTTTGCAGCCGAGCAGTTCCATCAACGTGCGTGACCGCACCAAGCACGCTATGGTTGGCCGGCCGCACACGAACCACGAAGTTCATGAAGGGAAACTCCCGCTTGCCGCCTGGGAGCTCAAAGAACTCGCTTGCATCCTCCTCCAGCACCGACGGCGCAAACGGACGATAGCCCTCGCGCTTTTTGACCATCGCGTTTATCCGGTTCTTGTTTTCCGCTGGCCGCGGGTCGGCGAGAATGCTGCGGTTGCCAAGCGCACGTGGCCCGAACTCAGAACGGCCCTGAACCCAGCCGATGACAGCGCCATTTGCCATCCAGTCCGCTGCACTCGCTGCGATGTCATCACTACGTTGAAAATCGAGGTGGCTGGACCATGCATTGAGCTCGTGTTCTATGGCTTGCTCGGTCCCGAGATCGGGTCCCCAATAGACGTCCGACAATCGCTCGCGCGGCGCGGGCCGGCCCAGCTCGTTTGACATCATCAATGCAGCGCCGAGTGCGCAACCGGCGTCATGCGCCGCGGGCTGGACGAAGATGTCGTCGAAAAGGCCGGAATAGAGCAGCTTACCGTTCATCGTGCAATTGTGGGCTACGCCTCCCGCCAGGCACAAGCGCTTCATGCCCGTCGCTTCGCGATGATGCCGCAGGATATGAAAGATGATCCGCTCCAGCGCTTCCTGCAGCGAAGCGCTGACGTCTCGATGCTGCTGTGTGAATGCCATTCCCTTTCGCCGGACCTGGATGCTGCGGATCAAGGCCGGGCCGATTCGATCCAGATGGACCCGATAACCGCCATTGTCCAACAATTCATAGAACTGCGCGAAGAGCTCGCGATAGGGCGCAGGGTCCCCATAAGGGGCAAGCCCCATCACTTTGTGCTCGTCGAACAACCCGTAGCCGAGATAACGGATCGCCTCGAGATAGAACAGCCCCAGAGAGTTATGTTCTGGAAAGCTTGCGAGTTGCGACATTTCGGTGCCAGACCCTACTGCCAGCAGACCTGAGAGAAAGTCTCCGCCGCCGTCGACCGTAAAGATCAGGCTTTGCTCGAATCCAGACATGGCAAATGCGCTCGCGGCATGCGCTTCATGGTGATTTACGAAGAACACGCGCGACGCATCGACTTCGGTGCGGAACTCCCGCGCCAGCAGCTGACGTAGCAACAGTTTGGCGTCTAACGGCACGGCCTGAGAAAGAAATAGCCGCTCCAGCATGGTATTGCAGTAGGATTCAGTCGCGTAGAACGCGATGCGGTCGATCTCGCCAAGCTCCACTCCTGCAGCTGAAAGGCAGTATCGGATCGAGTTGCTTGGCAACTTGTTGGAGTGCTTGACTCGATTGAGGCGCTCTTCTTCGACAGCAGCAAGCACGCGGCCATCCCGCACGAGCACTGCAGCGCCATCGTGCAGAAATGTATTGGGCAGCTCGGCCGAGTTTTGATAGATTCTGTCCAGACCGCCACTCACTCCGAGACACAACATCTCGCTCTCCATTTGGTCATGACAGGAAGGCGAACCGCCCTCCCCAACTAGTTCGTCTGTACTGTCACGCTCCCTCGGCCACGCGGGCCAGGAAGCACAACCAATGCTTTGCGAAGTCCGGCCCGGCGCCGAGCCGGCTCAGCCTATTTGGGTGCTGGGCGTTCCCGCACCGTCCGACCGATCCGGCGCCGTGCGCCCGGCTTGTTATAAAGCCATTGCGACTGCCCCTGTCGCAGCTCACGCTACCTCAACCAAGACAGCGCATCGCGAATTCCGTCAACGCAGCAGACGGCGCCGAAACAATACCGTCGACACAAAGAAAGGTAATACCGCGTACATGCAGAGCGCACCGACATGGAAGGCAGCCCCGCCGCTGGCCGCACGGTCCAGCATCGCCGGGCGGATGAGATCGACCGAATGCGCCAGCGGCAACAAGCCGGCGATGTGCTGAAAGGAGCTCGGCAGTTGGCTCATCGGAAAGACTGCGCCACACAGAAACACCATGGGTGTCAGGATTAGCGTCTGGTAAAACACGAAGTAGTCGTAGCTCGGCGCAAGAGATATGACGACCATCGCCAAACTTGCAAAGACAAGGCCGGTCAAGGCCACCGTCGGCATCGCATACAAAATGGACGCCCAGGACGCATAACCCAGCGTCGCAGCGACAATTCCGATTGCGGTTCCGGCCAGAACGGACTTACTGGCTGCCCACACCAATTCGCCCAGAACGACGTCGCCAAGCGTGAGTTGTGTGGACAGGATTGCTTCCCAGGTACGCTTGGCATCCATCCGAGCAAAGGTTGCATACATGGTTTCAAAGGTCGCGGACGTCATGGCGCTGGTCGCGACCATGCCTGCTGCCAGGAACGAGATGTAGGAGGTCCCTTCAACACGACCCACGATTAGCCCGAGCCCAAAGCCAAGGCCAAACAGGTTGGTTATGGGATCTGCGAGGTTGCCGAGAACCGATGCAAGCGCGACTTTCCTCCATGCCAGGAAGTTTCGACGCCATACTGCAATCCAGTTGTACGCATTAGCGGGCATTAGCGCCGCATAGCTTTCACCCATCCCTCACTTCTCCATCTCGCGTCCGGTCAGCCGCAAGAACACGTCTTCGAGATTCGGCGGCCGCTGCAGAATGCGAAGGCCCGCTCGGCCGCGCAGTTGAACACGTACCTGCTCCGGATACGGCGCATAGCAAAACAGCGTCTCTCCACTCACTTCGATATTCCGAGTATAAGGCTTGAGCCATTCACCGAGCTCATGTGGATCACCGCCATAGATCTCGATCACGTCGCATCCGATATGCTCGTCGATCAAGGCGTTCGGCTTTCCTTCGGCTATCTTGCGTCCACTCTCGAGCACGCAAAGCCGATCGCATAGGCGTTCGGCTTCTTCCATGAAGTGGGTGGTGAGCAGGATTGTCTTGCCACGCGCAAGCAGAACGCGCAGACGCTCCCATATCAGGTGCCGCGCGTGCGGATCGAGGCCGGTCGTGGGCTCGTCCATCACCAGCAGATGCGGATCATTGATCAGGGCCCGCGCCAGTGTCAGCCGACGCTTCATGCCGCCCGACAGATGCGCGACGCGGACGTTCGCCTTGCTTTCCAGCCGTGCAAACTCGAGCAACGAGGGTACGATCGTCTCAACCTTGCGAGCACTCAAGCCGAAATAACGGCCAAATACCAGCAGGTTTTCGCGTACGGTGAATTCGAGCTCGAGGTTATCGAACTGCGGCACAACGCCAACGCGCATACGTGCTACACGCGCGCGCGCAGGCACAGGCTCGTTGAGGATTGTAATCTTGCCCGCATCCGGCGAGATCATCCCGAGCAGCATACGCGCAATCGTGCTCTTGCCGGCTCCATTTGGCCCGAGCAGACCAAAGCATTCTCCGCGCGCAACCGAGAACGACAGCTCATCGACGATGATTTTGTCGCCAAATGATTTTCTGACGCCGGCAAGGTCGATTGCTGCGGTGGACATGTTCATCTTAGGCTGACAAAAGTCGTTCAGCCGAAGTTGGCTTGCTTACGACGGTTTTGGTCCAGAGCAGGCCGTCGCACCACACATGCTCTACGCGCCCCCACTGGCAGGCGGCGGCCACGTCCGGGAAGAATCCTCGTCCATGGAGGTTGGCACTCGTATTGCAGAGCAGCGGAATGCCGGTGAGCTGTTCGAACTCGACGAGCAGCTCGGCGATTTTGTGTGGAGAGTTGCGGGCGACTGTCTGCAACCGCGCGGAGCCGTCCAGATGGACGATAGCGGGGACCTTATCGCGCCACTCCTCCCGGGTCTGGTGATCGAACAGCATATAAGGATCTGGCGTCCCGGGACTGAAGATCTCCGGCGCCCGATCCTCCAGGCAAATCGGCGCTACTGGCCGGAAATGCTCGCGGCGCTTGATGTCGTTGAGGTGATCTTTCATTGCCGGCAAGGTCGCTGCTGCAAGAATGCTTCTGCCACCCAACGCCCGTGGCCCAAGCTCGGCGCGTCCCGATAGGAAGATTACGGGTTTGTTGTCAGCAAGAATGGCCGCAAGCTCGCGGAGAGTGCATGGTGCAGGCTCCCATTCTGACGGACTTTCGCTGGCCTGCAGCGCCGGACCGCTATAGACTGACCATTCTAGTGGCCCGAACCCCTTTTGTGCCGCCATCGCGCTGCAAGCGGCGCCAATTGCCGAGCCGCTGTCATTTGGAAACGGCGGCACCCAGACCTCATCGAACAGTCCCGTCGCCCGAAGCGCACTGTTCCACTTGATATTGAGCCCGCACCCCCCGGCTACACATAGGTTTCTCGCGCCCGGAAGCGACGAGTGTCGCAGCAAAACCATCGCAATTTCCCGGACAAGTAGACGTTCCAGGAACACATGAAACGACGCAAGGACGTCTTCGGCTCGCTTGTCCGTCAAGCGCAGCGCGCTCGCCTCAAAAAAGTCGTGTACAGCGGCAAGCGATGCCTCAGCATTGTTGATGTCGGCGCGGTAGCGACGGGCCTGCTCCGTATCCGCAGCGAAGCGCTTTTCGTAAAGCTCCTGAAACACAGCCACGATGGTTTCGTCGACAGAGCCAAGCGCAATATAAGCCATCAGCTTGCCGGCGATGCCCAAGTCCCAATTGGTGCGATTCGGCTGCCTGTAAGGGCCAAAATGAAGGCCCGCGGCAGCATAGCAATGACCGATCATTGGAAACAGACTGGCAATGAGTCGGGCGCCTCGAGGTTCGACATAGTAGAGACGTGGAAAGATGCAGCCATCCCATACCAGACAGAACGCGGGTTTTCCGGCGCTGGCAAACGGGCTGGTGCTGTATGCCGAGGCGACGTGGCCGGTGACGTGCGGGTAACTCTTATAGGGAAACACCTTGCCGCCAAGGATCAGGCCATAGCCATCGACGGAATCTAGAAGGCCCTCGGCATGGCGCTCGACATATGGCGCCCCCTTCAACGCGATTGGAACCGCCCCACTGAGAACCTGGAACTGCGACTCGATCTCTCCATCCCAGCCGTCAATGACGAACTGATCAATATCTCGTGGATCCAGGCCATGCTCAGCCAACGCGAGCACGACTGCATCGAGGTTATCGACAGATTGATACCGTGGATTGTTGCCGCGCTTCTCTTGTTCGGTGCAAAAGACAAGCTGTCCGTCCTCGACGACAGCGATTGCCCCATCATGTGTTAACTTGATGCCACAGATGCGCATACGACCCCCTGGCCCTAATGACCGTAATTTGGTTGTTCTGACGAGTTAATCGGCTTCCGGAACAGCACGAGCAAACAGTCTTCATTGACCGACTCAGTATGGCAATGAAGACGCTCGATCTCGGATAGGTTCTTATTGAAGAGAGAAATCACTGTTTCCGCACCGGCAGCGTGCCCCAGCGTCGACACGGAGCATCACGCGCGGACCCGAACACCAGAGCGCCATTTGGTGCAAGCATACCGACCAGATTGAGGATGGCTGTGTGCATCTCGGCGATGTCCTTGAGGTAGTAAAGAACCTCGGCCACGACGATTAGATCGAACTGCTCAGCCGTCGAGAACTGCTGAATGTCGCATGTTATCCATGTGATATGTGACCACCTCTTGGTCCGCTGGCGCGCACGCTCGATCGCCTGAGGCATGACATCGACCACGGTGAGGCTTTGGCAGTGCGGCGCCAGCATTTCGGTGAACGCACCGGCTGCACATCCGACCTCGAGGGCATGCACAACATCACCGTTGCAACGCGACATCCGCAGCATCTGCGCGTATCGCTCCCGCTCGAACGAATTGCTGTCGAGCCGCCATGGATCATCGACAGCCAATTCGCGCTCCAATAGCTGATAGTTCTTGTCCGATGTCACGGGGGCATCCAACCTATTTGTAGGCGCTCGATCGCTCGGGACCGCAAACACTCTCGGTCGCCGCCACGCTCGATGCACGGTGCGAAAGCCCGGGCTTACAAATTGCGGCAGAGCTCACACCACTTCTCGCGGAGCTTATTCCGGTGGCCGCATGCGGAATGACAGCTTTATTCTCTCCGTCGCTTGTCACCATGACTTTACGCGACAGCCAATCGCTATTGCTCAATGTACAAAGCGCGTAGGCTTTCATCGGCAGCAAGAGAAAGATATTGATGGGTGTGTGAAGCGAGAAGCCGAGAAACCGCATATCGCGAGCACGGAACGCTGCCACACTGCACCGGACCATCGTCATGGCCGCAATCGTCAGCACCGTCCACCAGGCCACTGACCCGCCGATGACGAACTGCGCGAGCGCAGCCAGTGATGAGAGGGCGAGAAGCAAGGGGCCGAGATTTTGTCCGACAACGTCGAGCGTCAGATAGCGATCCAACTCGGGCAGCAAGCGCAACGCAAGAAATGTGTCTCGAAAGGTACTGCGCGCCCAGCGTAGTTGCTGTCGCAGATATGGTCCAAGGCTGTCCGGCACCACTGTTGCTGCGATCGCGTCGGGGACATACTCGGTTCGAAACCCCGCCTTGAGCATGAGGATCGTTAGATGACGATCCTCGCCGAAATCACTTGGCTTTCCACGAAAAAATTGCGTTTCGTATTGATCAAGCAGCAAGGCGAGCGCAGAGCGACGATACATGGCACACGGCCCGCAGCAGCACATCACGGCGCCGAAGCGTGCCTGCGCCGCGCGCTCTTCGTTGCAAGCCAACCAGTATTCCATATCGATCAGCTTGGTCAGCCAGGTCTCGTTGCGATTGCTCGCTATCAACTGCCCCATGGCCGCGCCGACGTCGGGGTCCTGCATCTTCGATACAAGCTTCGTGACCACGTCGACGGCAAGGATCGTATCCGAGTCGACGTTCAGGACCAGATCGCCGGAAGAGCTGCGTATCGCAGCAATCTGCGCCTTGCGCTTTCCGACGTTCTTGGCCATCAAGATGATGCGAAACCTCGGATCGCTCGCATAGATTTTGTGTACGGGTCCCAACAGATCGCGATTTGCGGATCCATCGTCGACCACAATGACTCTCAGTTTTCCGGCGTAGTCTTGACTTGCAATCGACGCGAGGCATTCGGAGAGTGTGTTTGGGTCCTCATTGAAACAGGGCACGATTACATCCACGCTGGGCAGAACCACCCCGGCTTGCTCGAGATCGTTCTGCAGCGATGAGGGATTGGTCGGCTGAGCGTAAAGCGCCTGCGCGCTCTTGTAGATGGTCGAGAGCAGCGCATAAGACGAAACGGCGACAGCGCTGGTTGTAGCGAGCAGATCCATGGGGTGCCAGTTTTTGTTCAGTGAAGTTGAGGAAGCGGATGGATTTCGAACCCGCGCAGTTGCAGTGCCGGAATCAGATATGCCAGCGCCCTCACCGTCTGTTCACGCGAGGTGCTGTCGATGCACGACGCCTCCTCGCCGGGCGGATATCCGTCGTGCAGGAGCACAATTGCTCCCGGGCGAACAGCCGCCAGCACTGACTTCACGATGCTATCAACCCCAGGACGCGACCAATCTCTCGGATCGACCGACCAGTGCACAGCAGCGAGGCCAGCCTTGGCCGACGTAGCAAGCACGTCTTCGGTCCATATGCCGTAGGGTGCCCGCATGTGCCGGGGCAACGCTTGTGGGCATGCCAATCGGATTGCCCTGCTCGCCGTTAGCACCTCATCATGTATCTCCGCTGCTTCGCATCTGGACAGATCGGGATGCGTCATCGTGTGGTTCGCAACCTCGTGCCCCTCGGCGATCATTCGTCGAATGAGTTCAGGTTGGTCGGCCGCGTACGTGCCGATAACGAAGAAAGTCGCGGGCACCCGATGTTGCGTCAGGACATCGAGGACGAGCGGCGTGCAAAATGGATTGGGCCCATCATCGAAGGTCAAGTAGACCGAACGACTTCCGCTAACGTCGCCGTAGTTGCACCGCACCGCAGATAGGGGGATGAGTTCATTCACAGCTCGGGCCCGTTCCGATCGATAATTGTTCCCGCCGGCCACTCGCCCATTGAGCGTCCAACTGGGAACACCACCACGAGCACGTCTTCGATGCGGATCGGCGACAAATTGGGGTAGACATCTGCCTGGGTGGAGCGGACGCGAATGCCTGGCATGAGGGTTGCCAACCCTCGCCTTCCGACCAGTCTGGTCAGATGCTTCTCAAGTGCGGGCCGGACCGTACCAAAGCCGAACGGCACCCCAAGCTCCTGCAGCGCAGGATACATCACGCGCATTGAGTGGCTAATTCCAAGCCCCTCAAGATCTGGACGGACGGCATACAATCCCAGTTCGGCCACGAGAAGATCAACGCCGCCAATCTTGATGAAGCGGCGCAGTAAGCCAATATGAGCAGCGACGCCGTGCGCGTCGTAACCGATTACGCGCATTTCAGGTCTTGCGCCGGCCCAACTTCGAATACCCTCGAATGGCTGTGCATTGAATGCACCAGTCGGCCCATAGCTCTTACGAAAGAAATCGGCGAGCTCGGCATGATCGGCGAGCTGCAGCTCGCTTTCCCAGCGAAGGCTCCACTGGACCTGAGTGCGCGCGGAAGGCTCTTCCGCAGACGGCGACACGGCAATATTCATGGCGGACTTCCCTGCGCCAGTAGGGATGAGAGCGGATATAGTCACGTAAGACACTCGCTATTCGCCGAACCGCTGATCAATCTGGAATGTGTTGGCATGCGGCATCCGCGCTCGACTATTCTCGCCAGGTCGCCCGAGAGTTGACTGAATCGGAGTGGCGCCATCGTTGGCGGCGAGACGATGGCGCGGCTCGCACGTGTCGTTCCAGCAATGCCATGGTCGACATATGCCCGGACATCCCAATGAGGCGATCGGGTTGTGCAGACTCCATCTGCATCCTGGGAGAGTTCCGTCGCGCCCAAGATCGCGATCGGCATTACCCTCTCTGAGGGCTGCCCATCCTTGCGTGAAAGCTCATCGAGGACACACGCGGCGGGCACTAGATCAACTTCGGTCTTATGCATCTTCGACTCGCCTTGTATTGCGATGGACAGGCGCGCCATTTGGCCAGTCGCCGGAAGTATTCGGCATCTGCGATCTGCGCAGGCTGCTTGGTCGCGACACTAAGGTGAGGCTGAGCACGCCCTCAAGTGTACGCGGGTAAACCGCCGATATGGAAAGGGATGGAACGCGCATACGAAGGTTTATCGAGGCCTGCCTAGCGTCGCATCGCGTGAGAGTCGCACCTATAACAGGCGCAACGCGCGTGCGGCAGAGATAGCCACTTCGCACACGGATTCGGCAGATCCTCGCACGTCCAGGATTTCTTTTCGGAGCCCGCGTACGACCAATAGCCATCGTGGCATACCTAATTCATTTTCCAAACTGATGTTTGCTATCCAACAATCCGCAGTTTGGTAAAATCGATTGTTTCGATAGAACACATCCACACGATGGATAGACTCACGACATGCGGTTCAAGGGACTTGATCTAAACCTTCTCGTTGCGCTCGATGCTCTAATGACGGAGCGCAACCTCACAGCGGCGGCGCGCCAAATTAACCTGAGTCAGCCCGCCATGAGCGCTGCGATCGCGCGGCTGCGCAGCTACTTTCGCGATGAATTGTTTACGATGAGAGGTCGCGAGCTCGTCCCGACACCCGGCGCGGAGGCGCTTGCGGGTCCGGTTCGCGAGGCCCTGCTGCACATCCAACTCTCGATCATTTCTCGGGATGCGTTCGACCCGACCCTGTCGAGCCGACGCTTCAGGGTCATTCTCTCCGATTTCATGACAATCGTGTTTTTTCGGAGAATTGTTGATCGTATCGCACAGGAGGCGCCTGCGGTGCGCTTCGAATTGCTGCCATTTTCCGATGAACCCGGTGAGCTGCTTCGCCGCGGCGAAGTGGATTTTCTCATTTTGCCGGAATTGTTCATGTCGAGCGCGCATCCTAAGGCGACGCTATTCGATGAGACCCTCGTATGCGTGGGATGCCGCACGAACAAGCAGCTATTGCGACCACTTACATTCGAGAAATACAATTCAATGGGGCACGTCACCGCCAAGTTCGGACGGGCGCTGAGGCCCAACCTCGAGGAGTGGTTCTTGCTCGAGCACGGCTTGAAAAGGCGCATCGAGGTCGTTGTGCAGGGCTTTAGCCTGATTCCGCCCATATTGTTCGACACGGGCCGCATAGGAACAATGCCCTTACGCCTAGCCAGACACTTCGAAAAGTGGATGCCCCTGCGGATCGTCGAGCCACCACTCCCACTGCCCACTTTTACCGAGGCCGTGCAGTGGCCTGCGTTCCACAATACCGATCCGGCGAGCATTTGGATGCGGCGGATATTGTTGGAGGAGGCGTCCAACATGGGATCTGCAGATCGGAAACTACCAACGCGCAGGCGCTGCTAGGTCCACCACAAGCTGCTCCGGCAGATGCAAATATCCCACTCATCATTCGACGTGTCTGCCTTGTCATTTTAGCTTCCCGGACGGCCATGCTGCAAAACGCACGCGCGAGCCGGCCCGGGATTGTGAACGATTGCCGGCCCGTGCGCCTAACGATCCCGCAAACCGTGTAGTGCGCCTGTACTGCACGCGAGGTCCGACGCCATCGCGGAAGGACGCGAGCTTTCGAGTACGATGGTATTTGGCGAAGCGAATTAAATCGCTTGAACCTGACACTGCGTCAGGTTGTAATTTGCCTCCTGACCAATGCTGCGCAGGCGGACGTCAACGGGTCACATCGCGTGAACTCCTGGCTATAGCAGGATAGGCACTAAGGCTGGTTTGCCAATGGCGGCTCGACTAAGTCGAGTTGCGAGAGTGCCGGGAATCGACGAGATCGATCAGGTTGGCGCTCCCGACGGCTCGAGCCGCAGGTCGTCGTCCCCGAGTGCACTGCGTGCCATTCTGCGATGCTCCGCGAGCTTCTTCGCAATCGCACGAGAGGAACTGAGTTGATTCGCGCGAGCCAATGACACCGCTTCAGATGCAGCCGTTGTCGCTCATGGTATGCACTGTAAAAGACGAGCGCGTCGGATAATGAGATATGCGTTTCAACGGCCTTGATCTGAATCTTCTCGTCGCCCTTGACGCCCTAATGACTGAGCGCAGCCTTACCGCAGCTGCACGCAAGATTAACCTCAGTCAGCCGGCCATGAGCGCAGCCGTTGCCCGGCTGCGTTCCTATTTCCGTGATGAGCTGTTTGCGATGAGAGGCCGGAAACTTGTCCCGACGTCACGCGCGGAGGGGCTGGCGGCACCCGTTCGTGAGGCTCTGATGCACATCGAGCTCTCCATTATCGCGCGCGACGCATTCGACCCGGCGCAATCGAATCGGCGGTTCAGGATCGGCCTTTGCGATTTTATAACGATCGTATTCTTCCGACATGTCGCCGAGCGTGTCGCGCGCGAAGCTCCTGCCGTCAGCTTCGAACTGGTAGCGCTCGCCGATGAGCACGATGAACTTCTCCGGCGCGGCGAGCTTGATTTCATTATCCTCCCGGAACCATTCATGTCCAGCGCGCACCCGCGGATAGCCCTGTTCGAGGAAAGGCTCGTGTGTGTAGGCTGCGGCACGAACGGCGAGCTACGGCGACGGCTTACATTTGATCGATACATGACGATGGGCCATGTTGCGGTTAAGCTCGGAGTTGCGCGCATGCCTCCCATCGAGGAGTCGTTTCTACTTGATCGCGGCCTGAACCGACGCATCGACATCCTCGTGCACAGCTACGGCATGATCCCGCCCATGCTGATGGGCACGAGCCGGATAGGAACCATGCCTTTAAGGCTCGTTAAGCATTTCGAAACAACGATGCCCCTTCGGATCGCCGAGCTTCCGCGGCCGTTCCCAACATTTACCGAAGCGGTCCAATGGCCTGTCCTTCAGAACAGCGATCCGGAAAGCATCTGGATGCGAGAGATATTGTTGCAGGAGGCGGCTCGCATGACCTCTGCGAGTGATGATTGCTCCATGAGCTACGCTTCGGAGCAAGCGGACACTGAAGGACGCCTGACGAGCGTTGCCTCGCGACTATCGTGACTCCTCTCAAGGACGTGCACGCCTCCTATATCCCGCTGCATGTCTCTACAGCCACACTTTAGACTTCTCCTGCTCTAACTCACGTCCAGCGTCTTCGCTGCCGACGGCTATCATGACGTTGCCGCGGGATTTGCAAATTGGCATGCCGCCCGACGTCAGGTGGCAGTTCAAGTCACCTATTGAGTTGTTTCAGAGTACGCATCCGACGGGCGCCGTCTTGCGTGACGCGAGGTAATTCGCGAAGCTTTAAGGTCATCAGGCGATGCGGGTCGAGGTTTTGGGCGGGCTGGAGCGGCGGCGGCGCTGGTCGCAGGACGACAAGGCGCGGATTGTCGAGGAGACGTTGGTGCCGGGCGCGAAGGTGACTGAGGTTGCGCGCCGCAATGGAGTCGCAGCCAGCTTGGTGTTTACCTGGCGTCGACAAGCACGGACATCAGAGCAGGTTGTACCATCTTTTGCGCCGGTGCAGATCGTCGCTACGGAGGTGGAGGAAGCTCCGAAGCTTTTGCCTGCGGGTGACGGCCGGGTGCGCTCCGTAGCGTCCGCGCGTACTGGATTGATCGAGATCGATCTTGGCAACCGGCGACGCATCCGGGTGGATGCGCACGTCGACCCGGAGGCGCTGGCGCGGGTCCTCGAGGTGCTTGAGCGCCGATGATCGCCATACCGGGTAATGTGCGGGTGTGGCTTGCGACCGGCCATACCGATATGCGCCGAGGCTTCCCGAGCCTTGCGCGTCTGGTTCAGGAGAGCTTGAAGCGGGATCCGCACGCTGGTGATCTTTACGTTTTTAGGGGCCGCCGCGGCGACCTGATCAAGATCATTTGGCATGATGGCCAGGGCGCATGTCTGTTCACGAAGCGGTTGGAGCGCGGCCGCTTTTTGTGGCCATCGCTGGCGGACGGCGTTGTGACGATCAGCGTTGCGCAACTATCCTATCTCCTGTCCGGAATTGACTGGCGGATGCCGCAGGCAACCTGGCGACCGCAGGCTTCCGGTTAAGCTGTGGCTTATTGACTCACGAGGGAGATCGGTCGCGAATTTTGGCGGCGAATATGATTGAGTTGCCCTCGTGACAACGCCTTCCGATCCGCTTCCCGCCGACCTTGCCGCTGCGCACGCAATGATCCTTGCGCAGCGCGAACAACTGGCGCTGGCGAAGAGCGAAGTGACCGTCGGTCGACTGGAAATCGAGCGGCTGAAGCTGATGCTGGCCAAGGCACGGCGCGAACAGTTCGGGCAATCCTCCGAACGCGGCAAGCTGCTGGTCGAACAGCTCGAGCTTGCCATCGAGGATCTCGAAGAGACGCAGGCCGAACAGGAAACCAAGGCCGAACTCGCCGCGCCAGGGGCCGCCAAGGAGAAGCGCGCGCAAAATCCACGGCCGCCGCGACGCCCGTTGCCGGACAATCTGCCGGTCGAGCGCGTCGTCGAACCCGCGCCTTGCGCATGTGGTAAGTGCGGCAGCGAGCGGCTGCATAAGCTCGGCGAGGTGGTCTCGAAGACCCTGGAATGCGAGCCGCGGCGCTGGAAGATTATCGAGCATGTCCGCGAAAAGTTCTCCTGCCGAGATTGCGAGGCGATCACAGAGGCGCCGGCGCCCTCCCATCCGATCCCGCGAGGCTTTGCCGGGCCGAACCTGCTGGCGATGGTGCTGGTCAACAAGTTCCTGCTGCATCAGCCGTTGAACCGGCAGAGCAAGACCTATGCCCGCGAAGGGATCGAGATAGATGTCTCGACCCTGGCGGATCGGGTCGGCGCCTGCGTGGTGGCGCTCGATCCCATTATTGAGGCGATCCGGATCCATATCATGAGCGCGGAACGCATCCACGCGGACGATA
>NZ_JADYVV010000076.1:0-46241 GCF_020194035.1 Bradyrhizobium sp. BRP56 | reverse complement strand
GGCGCGCGTCTTCGGCGTCGTCGTGGCGTTCGCGTGCAGGCTCAGTTCCATGACCCGAGGTGCTCCCTGACAAAGGCCACGCCTCGTTCTACACCGATTCCATCAAACCAATCAGCAGGGACCAAACACGAAAGCAGGGACCCCATAACCACAGGACGTGGCGATGGAGCGAGCTGGGGCCACAGTTCGCTTCAACAACGCAACCCTGTGGTTATGGGTCCCGGATCGCGCTTCGCTTGCCCGGGACGACGTGGGGAGAAAGCGAGCTCGAAATCGATGCTCAGGTATTGAAGCGGAAATGCATGACGTCGCCGTCGGCGACGACGTACTCCTTGCCTTCAAGCCGCAGCTTGCCTGCATCGCGCGCGCCGGCTTCGCCGTTGCCGGCGATGTAATCGGCATAGGCAATGGTCTCGGCGCGGATGAAGCCCTTCTCGAAATCGGTATGGATCACGCCGGCGGCGGCGGGCGCCTTGGTGCCGCGGTCGATGGTCCAGGCGCGCGCTTCCTTCGGGCCGACGGTGAAATAGGTGATGAGATCGAGCAGCCGGTAGCCGGCGCGGATCAGCCGATCGAGCCCGGCCTCTTCCAGACCCAGCGTCTCCAGGAAGTCGGTGCGTTCCTCACGCGACAGCGTCGCGATTTCGGATTCGATCTTGGCCGAGATCACGACCGCGACCGCGCCCTCCTCCTTGGCGCGTTCGAACACCGCCTTGGAGAAATTGTTGCCGTCCTTGGCCGAGCCTTCCTCGACGTTGCAGACGTAGAGCACGGGCTTCGAGGTCAGGAGCCCGAGCATGCGGAACGCACGCTCCTCCTCCGGCTTGCGCTCCAGTCCGCGGGCAGGCTTGCCGTCGCGCAGCAACACCAGCGCGCGGTTGACCAGCTCGAGCTGCTCCTTGGCTTCCTTGTCGTTGCCCTTGGCCTTCTTCGAGAGGTTGTCGACGCGCTTCTCGAGGCTGTCGAGATCGGACAGCATCAGCTCGGTCTCGATGGTCTCGATGTCGGCGAGCGGCGCGATCTTGCCTTCGACATGGGTGATGTCGGAATCCTCGAAGCAGCGCACCACATGGGCGATGGCGTCGACCTCGCGGATGTTGGCGAGGAACTGGTTACCGAGACCTTCGCCCTGCGACGCGCCGCGGACGAGGCCCGCGATGTCGACGAAGGTCAGCCGGGTCGGAATGATCTGCGCGGACTTCGCGACCGCCGCGAGCTGCTCCAGCCGCGGATCGGGTACCGCGACCTCGCCGACATTCGGCTCGATGGTGCAGAACGGATAGTTCGCCGCCTGGGCGGCCGCCGTCTCGGTCAGCGCATTGAACAGCGTCGACTTGCCGACGTTAGGCAGCCCGACGATCCCGCATTTGAATCCCATGTCTTCCTCGATAATCTCTGGTTCGTCATGGCGGGCTCGTGCCGATGACGGATAAGGGAGATCAGGCCGGCTTCTCGCCGCCGTTCTCACCCTTGTCGAAAAATCCCTTGGCCTGCATCGTCAGATGCACCTTGTTGGCGAACGACGCGTCGTGCCCCGCAGCCAGCAGGCCGGCATTGTCGGCAACGGCCTGGCACAAGGCCTCCACCCACGCCCGGTCGCTCCTGGCGAAGTCCGACAGCACGTGGCTGTGCACGAGCTCCTTGACGCCGGGATGACCGATCCCGAGCCGCACCCGCCGATACTCGTTGCCGATATGCGCGGAGATCGAGCGCAGGCCGTTGTGGCCGGCGATCCCGCCGCCGATCTTGACCCGCACCTTGGCGGGCGGCAGTTCGAGCTCGTCCTGGAACACGGTGATGTCGGAGGGCGCGAGCTTGAAGAAGTTCGCCGCTTCCTGCACCGCACGCCCGGACTCGTTCATGTAGGTGGTCGGCTTCAGCAGCACGACCTTCTCGCGATCGACGACGCCCTCGGAGGTCTCGCCCTGAAAGCGACGGCGCCATGGTGCGAAACCATGACGCCGTGCAATCTCATCGACCGCCAGGAAACCGATATTGTGCCGGTTGCTGGCGTATTTCGCGCCGGGATTACCGAGACCGACAAAAAGGCGCATGGCGCGGCATCCCGCGTCGGCGCGCCATCAGACGATCGCGCGCCGACCTGATCGGTTACTTCTTCTTGTCGCCACCGGCGGGAGCCTTGGCACCCGCGGCCGGAGCTGCAGCACCCGCAGCCGGAGCCGCCGCAGCGGCCGGAGCTGCAGCACCCGCGGCCGGAGCAGCGCCACCGGCAGCAGCCGCAGCCGCAGCCTTCTGCTCTTCGGCGTAGCCGGACGGCGGCACGAGGGTGACCAGGGTCGCGTCCTCGCGGGTCAGCGACTTCACGCCCTTGGGCAGCTTGATGTCGGAGAGATGCAGCGAGTGGCTGATCTCGAGGCTGCCGACGTCGGCTTCGATGTATTGCGGAATGTTGTCGACCGCGCATTCGAGCTCGAGCGCGTGGGTGACGATGTTCACGGTGCCGCCGCGCTTGATGCCGGGGGCGGTTTCCGCGTTCACGACGTGCAGCGGAACGCTGACGCGGATGGTGGCGCCTTCGCCGAGCCGCATGAAGTCGACATGGACCGGGAAGTCCTTCACCGGGTCGAGGTGGTAGTCGCGCGGAATCACGCGATGCTTCTTGCCCTCGAGATCGATGTCGAACAGCGTGGTGAGGAACCGGCCCGCCAGGATGCGCTGGCGCAGTTCACGGTCGTCGACCGAGATGGTGACGGGGGGCTGGTTGTCTCCGTAGATCACTCCGGGAACTCTCCCGGCGCGACGCTCTGCCCGGGCGGCCCCCTTGCCGCTCTTCGGACGCGCGGTCGCCTTCAATTCCTTGACGGTCGCCATAGCGTTAAGTCCTTGTATTTAAAAAGTTAAAGGCCGCAGCGCGGCCCATGCTCAGGTCCACAGCAAGCCTCCAGGGGTGCGGGGGCCGCGGACGTGGCGGGCTTTTAGCCCCAAAGGGCCTAAATGACAAGGAAATGAAGGGATTTTTCTTGGGTTACCGAGCGAGGATCGTAGCCCGGATGGAGCGAAGCGAAATCCGGGACCACTGCCTCCGCGGGCCGGCCCCGGATTGCGCTTCGCTCCATCCGGGCTACGGGGGCTGCGCTCCGGGCCGTTTCAGCCGGCCGTACCGCCGAGCTTGGCTTCCAGCGCGGCGATCCTCGCCTTCAGCGCCTCGTTCTCCTCGCGCGCCAGGCGGGCCATGTCCTTGACCGCGTCGAATTCCTCGCGCTTGACCACGTCGAGATCGCGCAGGATCCGTTCCGCCTGGTTGCGCATGACCGTGTCGACCTCGCGCTTGACGCCCTGGGCGGCGCCCGCGGCATCGTTCATCAGACGGCCGATCTCATCGAAAAACCGGTTGCTGGTCTGGGTCATTTCGCAAAACTCTCCGCGTTCACTGCCTCGCGCCAAAGACAATGGCGATCTCAGCCATCCGGTTCAAGTCCGCCGCGAATGGCAGGCCTCCCGAGGCTTGCCTTGTCATGCTCCGGTTTCCTTGCAATCGTATGAACTCACAACAGAAATCGCACACATAACGCGAGCAGAAACGCCATGATCGACCAGACCGTCGAGATCCCGACCAAGGACGGCAAGACCACCACCTTCATCACCCATCCCGAGCGCGGCGGCCCCTTCCCCGTCGTCATCTTCTACATGGACGCGCCGGCGATCCGCGAGGAGCTGCGCGACATGGCGCGCCGGCTCGGCACGTCAGGCTATTATGTGATGCTGCCCAATATGTATTACCGCGCCGGCGTGATGGAGCTCGGCCCGATCAATCCCGATCCCGGAATCGCCCGAGCGCAAGCGCATGTTCGAGCTGATGCACTCGCTCAACATCCCGCTGGTGATGGAAGACACCGAGAGCCTGCTCGCCTATGCCGAGACGCAGAAGGCGGCCAACACCAGGATCATCGGCACCGTCGGCTATTGCATGAGCGGCCGCTACGCCGTGAACGCGGCGACGCATTTCGGCGATCGCGTCAAGGCCGCCGCCTCGGTCTACGGCACGCATCTGGCGACCGATCAGCCCGACAGTCCGCATCTTGCCGCGCAAAGGACAAAGGCCGAACTCTATTTCGCCTGCGCCGAGACCGATATCTACGCGCCACAGGAAATCATCGAGCAGGTGAAGGCCGGCATGAAGGGATCGAACAACGAGGTCGAGATCTATCCCGGCACGCATCACGGCTTTGCGTTCCCCAAGCGTCCGGTCTATGACCGCGACGCCGCCGAACGCCATTGGGAGCGGCTCCTCGCGCTCTACCGGCGCAACCTCGTGAGCTGAGTCTCAAGACGCACGATGCCGTTCCTGCTGATCGACTTTCCGGTATTCAATCCCGTCGCGCTCTCGCTCGGGCCGATCGTGATCCGCTGGTATGCGCTGGCCTACATCGTCGGCATCGTGCTGGGCTGGATCTACGCCCGCTCACTGATCAAGAAGGAACGGCTGTGGGGCGGCCCGGCGCCGATCACGCTGCCGCAGCTTGACGATTTCATCCTCTGGGTCACCATCGGCATCATCGTCGGCGGCCGCACCGGCTATGTGCTGTTCTACAATTTGCCCTTCTTCATCGCGCATCCGGGCGAAATCCTAGAATTGTGGAAGGGCGGCATGTCGTTCCACGGCGGCTTCCTCGGCTGCGTCGCCGCGGTGATGCTGTTTGCCCGCCGCAACAACATCCCGATCCTGTCGCTCGGCGACATTACCACCGCGGTCGCGCCGATCGGGCTGTTCCTCGGGCGGCTCGCCAATTTCATCAACAGCGAATTGTGGGGCCGTCACGCCGATCCGAGCCTGCCCTGGGCCATGATCTTCCCCAATGGCGGGCCGCTGCCGCGGCATCCGAGCCAGCTCTACGAGGCCGGGCTCGAGGGCATCGTGCTGTTCGCGGCGCTGGCGATCATGATCCGGATGGGCGCGCTGAAGCGTCCCGGCCTGATCCTCGGCAGCTTCATCACGATCTATGGCGTTGCCCGAATCATCGGCGAGCACTTCAGGGAGCCCGACCCGCAACTCGGATTCCTGTGGGGCGGACTAACCATGGGCATGCTGCTGTCGGTGCCAATGATCATCGTGGGCGTTATCATCATCACGGCCGCCGCCCGCCGCAGGGCGAACGGTCCGGCACCGAGTTCAACCTAAGCAAGTTCAATCTAAAGCAAGTGCAATCCAAGGAAGGCCGTGAACGAACCCTCCCCGCTGCTGGATGAGATCAGGAAGCTGATCAAGCTGTCCGGGCCGATGCCGGTCTGGCGCTACATGGAATTGTGCCTGATGCATCCGCGGTACGGCTACTATCTGTCGCGCGATCCGCTCGGCCGCGAGGGCGATTTCACCACGGCGCCCGAGGTCAGCCAGATGTTCGGCGAACTGCTCGGGCTGTGGAGCGCCTCGATCTGGCGCGCGATCGGCTCGCCGGAGACGTTCCGCCTGATCGAGCTCGGGCCCGGCCGCGGCACCATGATGTCCGACGCGCTGCGTGCGCTGCGCGTGCTGCCACCGCTCTACCAGTCGCTCAGCATCCACCTCGTCGAGGTCAATCCGGTGCTGCGCGAGAAGCAGTACGCGACGCTGACGGGCGTGCGCAACATCACCTGGCACGACAACATCGACGACGTCCCCGAGGGACCGGCGGTGATCCTCGCCAACGAATATTTCGACGTGCTGCCGATCCACCAAATGGTCCGCCGCGAGACCGGCTGGCATGAGCGCACGGTCGGGATGGATGCCAATGGCAATCTGTATTTCGCGCCCGCGCCCGAGCCGACGCCGCATTTCGAGGTGCTGCTGCCGCCGCTGGTGCGCGCCGCCCCGCTCGGCGCGGTGTTCGAATGGCGGCCCGACAACGAGATCATGAAGCTCGCCACGCGGCTGCGCGACCAGGACGGCGCCGCGCTGATCATCGATTACGGCCATCTGCGCAGCGACGCCGGCGACACTTTCCAGGCGATCGCGCGCCACAGCTTCGCCGACCCGCTGAAGAACCCGGGACAGGCCGACGTGACCGCGCATGTCGATTTCCAGGCCCTGGCGCGGGCCGCCGAGGATGTCGGCGCGCGCGTCCACGGACCGGCGACGCAGGGCGACTTCCTCAAGCGTCTCGGCGTCGAGGCCCGTGCGGCCGGGTTGATGGCGAAGGCAAGCCCCGAAGTCTCCGCCGACGTCGCCGGTGCGCTGAAGCGGCTGACCGATTCCGGACGCGGCGGGATGGGCTCGATGTTCAAGGTCATGGCCATCTCCGACCCGCGCCTCACCTCGATCGCCGGATTGAGCGATCAGCCTGACGAGACCGAACAATGACATTGGGATCACCGCTGCTGTCGGCCATTCCGGGCCTGCGCCACGCCTTCTTCTCGCGCGAGGGCGGCGTGTCGGAGGGCATCTATGCCGCCCTCAATGGCGGGCTCGGCTCGCGCGACGATCCGGCCAAGGTCGCGGAGAACCGGCGACGGATGGCGGAGCAGCTCGGCGTGCCGCTCGATCACCTCGTCAGCGTGCATCAGGTTCACTCGCCTGACGTCGTGGCCGTGACCGGTCCATGGAATGGCGCCGTGCGCCCGAAGGCGGACGCGCTTGTGACGCGCACCGAGGGCCTTGCGATTTCGGTCACGACGGCCGACTGCGGCCCGATCCTGTTCGTCGATCCCAATGCACGGGTGATCGGCGCGGCGCATGCCGGCTGGAAGGGCGCGCTGACCGGGGTGCTGGAATCGACCATCGACGCGATGGAGAAGCTCGGCGCCGAGCGCGGCGGCATCGTCGCCGCCATCGGCCCGCTGATCCGCAAGGAATCCTACGAGGTCGGCAACGAATTCGTCGAACGCTTCATCGAGGCCGATGCGGAGAACGGCATGTTCTTCCTGCCCGCCGAACGCGACGGACACGCGATGTTCGATCTTGCCGGCTTCATCCGCATGCGGCTGGAAAATGCCGGCGTGCTGATGATCGACGATCTCGGCATCGATACCTATTCCGACGAGCGCTGCTTCAGCTACCGCCGCTCCGTGCACCGCAAGGAAGCCGATTACGGCCGGCTCGTTCACGCCATCGCGCTGGAAAGCTGACGCCGGGCATCCAGAGCGTTTTCCCGCGAAGTGGATACCGGTTCGCGGTGAGGAAAGCGCGTCAGAATAAAATCTGGGCGATTTTTGTGCGACAAGCGTCTTGACTCTCCACCTGCTGGAGACCGGACAAGCGGCGCATGACACAACGCACCTACAGCATCGGCGAGGCGGCGCGGCTCAGCGGAATCAGCGTCCGCAAGCTCCGCTTCTATTCGGACCAGGGGTTGCTGCCGCCGGCCGGCCGCACCGCGAGCGGCTATCGCGTCTTCACCGACGACGAACTGGTTCGCCTCGACCTGATCCGCTGCCTGCGCGATGCGGGGCTCGGTCTCGACGCCATCCGCGAGGTCCTGACCAAGGAACTCTCGCTGGTCGAGGCGCTGCAGCTTCGCCTCGAGACGCTGGAAGCGGAGATCGCGGCCCAGCGCCGCGTCGCCTCGGCCCTGCGGGCTGCGTTGCGTTCACCGCAACTCACCGAAGCAGATTTGAGGAGATTCCTGACCATGACGCAGCTGTCCCGCGCCGAGCGCCGCAACGTCGTCGAACGCTTTTTCGAGAAGGTGTCCGACGGCATCAACATCGACCGGAAATGGATCCGGCAGATGATCGAGACCAGCGTGCCCGAATTGCCCGACGAGCCGACGCCCGAGCAGTGCGATGCCTGGATCGAGCTTTCGGAGATGCTCAACGACCCCTCCCTCGTCGCCAACATCCGCGCCAACGCGGAGGACGTCTGGAATCACCACGTGCTGGATCTCGCCGCCTGGCAAGCGGCCAACGAAACCGTGCTGGCGAGAGCCAGGGAGATTATCGCTCGCGACCTCGGCCCGACGTCGGAGGCCGGCCAGGCGCTGGCGCGCGACTGGCTGGAAACATCGGCGCGATTGCTGAAGCGAAAACCTGATCTGGAATTCCGCAACTGGATCCGCGGCAAATATGCCCTGCACGACGCCCGTGCCGCGCGCTATTGGGAGCTCGTCGCCATCATGCGTGGGCAACCGCCGGACGCGAGCCCGAACCGCGAATGGGCCTGGATCACCGCAGCCATGCGGCACCATCTCTCTGACTGAGCAGGGAAATCCGAAACCTCGCGGCGCACCGCCCGGATCGGTTAAGCGCTGTGGCCGTCCTGCCCTAGACGTTAAGCCGTTTTAACGATATCGCAGGACGCAATGAGGGAAGCGTCGAACCGCCAGTTTCAAACTGGGACAGCCGTGCGTGCCGCGATCGCATGCTCGTGGCTCGCGATCGCGTGCGCGCTTGGCGGCTGCGCGGCCGGCGGCAATGTGGCCGACTCCTACGCCATGGCCACGCCGGCGAGCAGCGGCGCAACCGTTGCGTTCGAATCGATCGACGGCCCGCCGCCCCAGGTGTTCGACCGCATGGTCGGCGTGCTCGACAGCGAGTCCAAGCTGCGCAGCCTGTCGATCGTGTCGCGCCAGGGCGCTGCCGCCTATCGCGTGCGCAGCTATCTGTCGGCGCAGGTGGTGCGCGGCCGCACCATGATCGCGTGGGTGTGGGACGTCTACGACAGCAACCAGCAACGCGCGCTGCGGCTCTCCGGCGAGGAGCCCGCCGGCAAGGCCGGCCGCGACGCGTGGGCCGCCGCCGACGACCTGGTGCTGCGCAAGATCGCCCAGGCCGGCCTCAGCGGCCTGTCCGGCATGATCAATGGCGGCCCGGCGGACAGCCTCGCGCCCGCCCCGGCACCGGACCTCCGCGGGCCCACGGTGGCAAGCGCCCCGGCCCCCGCCGCGCCCGAGACCGTGGCGCTCGGCTATTCCGCCGACTAAACCCCGTTATCGCCCGGGGAAATGCGTTTTTTGCCCAGGAAAACGGCGGCCAAAGCCGGCTAATGGGTTGCCATCGGATGCGCCTGCCTGATATTCCCTCGCGCACCGAAAACCCGCCGGTTCTGTAAGGACTTGAGATGCTGAACGTCGTATCCAGCAAGGCGCGGGGGGAAGCATCGATGTCGGCAAAGAACGGATCAATCAAGCTCGTCGCCGGCAACTCCAATCCTGCGCTGGCGCAGGACATCGCCAAGGGACTTGGCATCGAACTGACCAAGGCCGTGGTCCGGCGCTTCGCCGACATGGAGATCTTCGTCGAGATCCAGGAGAACGTCCGCGGTTCGGACATGTTCATCCTGCAGTCGACGTCGTTTCCGGCCAACGACAATCTGATGGAACTGTTGATCATCACCGACGCGCTGCGCCGTTCCTCGGCGCGCCGCATCACCGCGGTGGTACCCTATTTCGGCTATGCCAGGCAGGATCGCAGGTCCGGCTCGCGTACGCCGATCTCGGCCAAGCTGGTCGCCAACCTGATCTCGCACGCCGGCGTCGACCGCGTCATGACGCTCGACCTGCATGCCGGCCAGATCCAGGGCTTCTTCGACATCCCGACCGACAACCTGTTCGCGGCGCCCCTGATGGTGCGCGACATCAAGGAGAAATTCGACCTCGCCAAGGTGATGGTGGTGTCGCCCGACGTCGGCGGCGTGGCGCGTGCCCGCGGCCTCGCCAAGCGCATCAACACCCCGCTTGCGATCGTCGACAAGCGCCGCGAGCGCCCCGGCGAGTCCGAGGTGATGAACGTGATCGGCGACGTCGCCGGCTACAACTGCATCCTGGTCGACGACATCGTCGATTCCGGCGGCACTCTGGTGAATGCGGCCGAGGCGCTGATCGCGCACGGCGCCAAGGAAGTCTCGGCCTACATCACCCACGGCGTGCTGTCCGGCGGCGCCGCCGCGCGCATCGCCTCGTCGCGTCTGAAGGAACTGGTCATCACCGACTCGATCCTGCCGACGGAAGCCGTCAACAAGGCACCGAACATCCGCCAGATCTCGATCGCCGGACTGATTGCCGAAGCGATCGGCCGCACCGCGGCGGAAGAGTCGGTTTCCAGCCTGTTCGATTAAGCCCCACTGTCGTCCCGGCGAAAGCCGGGACCCATAACCACAGGCCTCCATTGTGGAGAGCCACTGTGGCCCTAGCTTTCGTGACAACAAACATTCGTGGTTATGGGTCCCGGCTCAAGGCCGGGACGACACCGAGTATGTGGCAGCCACCCCGCTAAAACCCCGGCCGTGGAACGTGGCTCATCAGCGTCCGCGCATAGCCGCCATCGACGATGATCTCCTCACCATTGACGTATGACGAGCGGTCGCTGGCCAGGAACAGGGTCGCGTCCGCCATGTCCTGCGTTGCGCCGATCCGGCGCATCGGCACCACGGCGGTGCGCCGCTCGGTGACCCCTGGCGTGTCGTAGAAGGCCTGGCTCATCGGCGTCACGACAAGGCCGGGGCTCACCACATTGCTGCGGATGCCATGCGGCCCCCATTCGGCGGCGAGTTGCTGCGAGAGCATGACGACCGCGGCCTTGCTGACGCTGTAGGCGCCGCTCTGCCCCTGCGCATTGCTGGCAGCGATCGAGGCGACGTGGATGAGGCTGCCGCGTCCGGCCTTGCGCATCTGGTGGCCGAACGCCTGGGCGCAGATGAAATAGCCGGTGAGATTGACCGCCAGCACCGCATTCCATTCCGCGAGCGGCAGCGTGTCGAGCCCGCCCGGACGCAGCACCGCCGCGGTGTTGACGAGGATGTCGCAAGCGCCGAGCGTGCGCGCGACGGCGTCGGCGGCTGCCGCGACATTGTCCTCGCTGGTCGTGTCGCAGGTCGCGACGAGATGACCGTCGCCGAACTCGCCAAGCTGTGCCTTGGTCTCCGCGAGGGAGCGCTCGTCGCGATCGAGCGCGGCGACCCTGGCGCCGGCCCGCGCGAAACTGACGGCGGTGGCGCGGCCGATACCGCCGCCTCCGCCGGTGACGACGGCAACGCGGCCCGACAGGCCGAGCCAGTCGGAGGAATGTTGTTCGGTCATGGGGCGCCTCCCGCGCGTTTTGGTTTTATACCGCAAGCATAGCCGAACGCGCCGCAGGCGAGAGCGATCCCGGCACGCATGCCGGAATCGCTTTTCCGCCGATGCTAGCCGGGAATCCCCGCCGCGACCTGGCCGCGCAGACGCTCGAGGCTGAGCAGCGTGTTGGCGCAGGCTTCCGCGACCTCGATCCCCTTGATGACGAAGTGCTTGCGGAAGAACTCGTAATGCACCTCGGTCTCGTGGAATTGCTGCGGCGTCAGCACCGCCGAGAACACCGGCACCTCGGTGCGCAATTGCACATCCATCAACGCCTTGATCACGGTGTCGGCGACGAATTCGTGGCGGTAGATGCCGCCATCGACGACGAGCCCGGCCGCGACGATCGCGGTGTAGCGGCGGGTCTTCGCCAGCAGCTGGGCATGCAGCGGGATCTCGAACGAGCCCGGCACCTCGAACACGTCGACATTGGTGATGTGACGCGCCTCGATCTCCTTCAGGAAGGAGATGCGGCACTCTTCCACCACGTCGCGATGCCAGGACGACTGCACGAAGGCAACGCGCTGCGGCTTTGCGAAGTGCGGATGCTCCGGCGCCGGCGGAATGGCCGGCGTATCGGGAGCACTTTCTGCCTGGGAGGTTTGGACTTGAGAAGCTTGAACGTCTTGGTCTTGCAACATCTGATTCATGGCTTTCCTCTTTCAGGACCAGAATCAGGGCACACGGACAACGACACGAGCCCACGCGAAAATCGCGTTGGCCGCCGCAACCGTTCTCTTTCATCCGGACTGTAACCGTCGGCTTCGGAATTGCACCGAATCTGCTGACCCTTCCCCCGGCTTCGCGGAGGAAGGCGCTCGCGGGCTTGGGCTCATCACCCTTACCGCCGGTGGGGATTTTCACCCCGCCCTGAGAACTCGGCACGCCCAGAATGGACGTGCCTGAGCAGAAATATGACCAAAGCGCGACAGCCGGGCAAGGCCTTTGGCATGGGGAAACGGCATGTCCCCATGAGCACGTTGCGGCTCTGCAAGGTTGATGCGAGGGCCCGACGGCTGATTCACGGGCGCGGCGAAGCGCCGGCAAATGGTTAACAAAGCGTTACGCGAACGCCTAGATTCCGATTTGTTCTCAAAATCGCAGATGTGGCGGAGATCAGCTGTGGACGATGCGCGCTTTGGCTGTGGACGGACTCGGCGTGCGGTTGCGCGGATTCCGCAAATCACATCACTTCATCGGCGTCAGGTCCAGGGGCATCCGGAAGCCCGCATCAGGAACTGCACTCGGCCACGACGCAGTATGTCGCAAGTGCCGGCTTCCGTGTGCGTATCAAGCGATCATAAGAACAAGGTCCGAGACGGCATGTCCCTCCTCGAAAGCATCATCGATTCCCGGAATAACCCGCTTGCGGTGGTCGAAGATATCGCCACCGACAACAACTGGGCGTTCGAGCGTTCCGGCGAAGACGAGGTGACGATCGTCTCCAAGGGAGACTGGATCGATTATCAGCTCTCGTTCACCTGGATGGGCGAGATCGAGGCGCTGCATCTCGCCTGCGCCTTCGACATGAAGATGCCGCCGGCGCGGCGCGCCGAGGTGCAGCGGCTGGTCGCCGCGATCAACGAACAATTGTGGGTCGGCCATTTCGATCTGTGGACCCACACCGGCATGGTGATGCACCGTCAGGCGCTGGTGCTGCCCGGCGGTCTCACCGCCTCCACCGCGCAGTGCGAGGCCATGGTGGTCAACGCGATCCACGCCTGCGAGCGCTACTACCCGGCGTTCCAGTTCGTGGTATGGGCCGGCAAGTCGACCGCCGAGGCGATGGCCGCGGCGATGTTCGATACCGAGGGCGAGGCGTAAGCTCCACGGACTCAATAGTCATGCGCGGGCTTGACCCGCGCATCCATCCGACAAAGCTGCTTTCATTCCGATGGATTGCCGGGTCAAGCCCGGCAATGACATTTGGCAGCTTGTGGCTCGCGCTTCACTTCACTAGAACCGCCTGTGGTTATGGGTCCCGGCTTTCGCCGGGACGACACCGGGTTTGTGGAGACGCCTGTGAGCACGAGCAGCGCACTGAAAAACTCGACCGGCACCATCGCGCTCGCGGGCGCGGGCAAGATGGGCGGCGCCATGCTGACCGGCTGGCTCGCGCAGGGCCTTGCACCCGAGCACGTCGCGGTGATCGACCCGTATCTCTCGCCGGAGATTTCCGCGCTTGCCGCAAAGGGCGTGCGGCTCAATCCGCAAGCGAAGGATCTCGGCACGGTCGACACGCTTGTCGTCGCGGTGAAGCCGCAATCATTCCGCGACGCCGGCGCCGCACTGAAATCCTTCGTCGGTCCCTCGACGCTCGTCGTTTCGATCATGGCCGGCACGACCATGTCAGCGCTGGAAGAGATTGTCGGCGGCGCCGTGGTGCGCGCGATGCCGAACACGCCGGCGGCGATCGGCCGCGGCATCACCGTTGCCGTACCGTCGAAGCGCGTCACCGCCGCGCAGCGCGCGATGACCGATGCGCTGCTGAAAGCGACCGGGCTCGTCGAATGGGTCGACGATGAGAGCCTGATGGACGCGGTGACCGCGGTCTCCGGCTCGGGCCCGGCCTATGTCTTCCTGCTCGCCGAGGAGCTGGCACGCGCCGGCGTTGCGGCCGGCCTGCCGGAGCAGCTTGCGACCACGCTGGCGCGGGCGACCGTCGCCGGCTCCGGCGAGTTGCTGCATCGCTCGGATCTGCCGTCGGCGACCCTGCGGCAGAACGTCACCTCGCCCGGCGGCACCACCGCTGCGGCACTCGAGGTGCTGATGGCCAATGACGGCATGCAGCCGCTGATGACCCGCGCGGTTGCCGCCGCGACAAGGCGCTCAAGGGAATTGGCGAAGTAGCGCATGCACCGTCATTGCCGGGCTTGACCCGGCAATCCATCGAACAAGGACGCTTTCTTCCTTGATGGATGCGCGGGTCAGGCCCGCGCATGACGAGTTCGCCGGACCAACGACACAGGCCGCCTACTGCGCCGAACCCGACGTCCCGGCCAGCCGCTTGTTGAAGCTTTCGACATTGATCAGACCGCGGGCATGGCGGCCTTCGCCGAGCTTGCGCGAGCCCTCAAAGGCCTCGACCTCGAAGCGGATCACGCGGCGTTCGACCGCGATCACTTTTGAGGTCGTCCGCACGGTGGCGCCGACCAGCGCGGCGGCGAGATGGCGGATATCGACCTCGGTCCCGACCGTGACCCAACCGGGCTGCAGCGCGGCGCGAATGGCATCGCCCGACGCCATCTCCATGTCGAGGATCATCATCGGCGTCGCATAGACCATCGGCATGCCCGGCACGAAGTGACCGACGGTGCGCTCCGGCGGCACCACGAGCATGCGCTCGGCGCTCATGCCGATCTTGATGAAGTCGCGTGCATCCATTGGGCGCCTCAAAACAGGTGTCGTCCCGGGCAAGCGAAGCGCGACCCGGGACCCATAACCACGAATATCAATCGGTCGAAAGCTGAGGTCGCAGCCTTTGCCAATCACCGGCATCGGTGGTTATGGGTCCCTGCTCCCGTGCGCAATTGCGCACTCGGCAGGGACGACGAAATGAATGCGAATTATTTTTTCGCCGCAGCCGCGCGCTCGACGAACGACTTGCCGCCCTTCATCTTGTGATGCAGCGGCGCTTCGTTGATCTGGATCACGACCGCGTCGGCATCGACGCCGAGATTCTTCACCAGCGCCTGGGTGATGTCGCGCATCATGCCGAGCTTCTGCTCGTCGGTGCGGCCGGCGGCCATGCTCACGGTGATCTCAGGCATCGTTGCTCTCCCTCTTGTTGTCGCCATGGCCGGGCTCCTCCCGGCCATTCACGTCGCCGCGCATCAAACAAGAGGTGGATGCCCGGCACAAGGCCGGGCATGACGTCACCAGCGAATGGCTATCCCCACGCCACGTCATGCCGCGCCAGGACCTCGCGGACCCTGGCGACCAGATCGGCCTCAGCGCAGGAGAACTGCGCCGGACGCGTCTCACGCCATTCCTGGTTGGAGGCGATCGCAGCGGCGGCCTTGGCGCCCTCGATCAGATCCTTGATCTGCACCTCGCCGCGCGCCTTCTCGTCCGAGCCCTGGATGATCACGCAGGGCGAGTTGCGGCGATCGGCATATTTGAGCTGGTTGCCCATGTTCTTCGGATTGCCGAGATAGAGCTCGGCGCGGATGCCGGCCTGGCGCAACTGTGCGACCATCTTCTGGTAGTCGGCGACACGATCGCGATCGAACACGGTGACGACGACAGGGCCGGACTCGGCCCGCGTGTCGAGCTGGCCGAGCATCGTCAGCGCGGCCTGCAGGCGCGACACGCCGATCGAGAAGCCCGTTGCCGGCACCGGCTCGCCGCGGAAGCGCGAGACCAGGCCGTCATAGCGGCCGCCGCCACCGACCGAGCCGAACCGCACCGGGCGGCCCTTCTCATCCTTGGTGTCGAGCAGCAGCTCTACCTCGTAGACCGGGCCGGTGTAATATTCGAGGCCGCGAACGACAGTGGGATCGATGCGGATGCGATCCGCGCCATAGCCGGACGCCGCGACCAGCTTGGCGATCTCTTCGAGCTCGCTCACGCCGGCCTGACCAACTTCGCTCTTCGCCAGATAGGTCTCGGCCGCAGCAATCGCCTCTCGCCAATCGTCACGCTTCTGCGTGACGGCCAGGACGATATCGGCATCCGCGGGGCTCAGGTCGGCGCCCTTGGTAAAGTCGCCCTTGCCTTCTTCGCCGCCATCCCATCGTCCGGCACCAAGCAGCTTGCGAACTTCCTCGGCGGGAAATTTGTCGAGCTTGTCGATCGCGCGCAGCACGGTGAGGCGACGGCCTGCATTCTCGTCACCGCCGAGACCGATCGCCTCGAGCACGCCGTCGAGCACCTTGCGGTTGTTCACCTTCACGACATAGGAGCCGCGCGGAATGCCGAGCGCTTCCATCGTGTCGGCCGCCATCATGCAGATCTCGGCGTCGGCCGCCGGCGTCGCCGAGCCGACGGTGTCGGCGTCGAACTGCATGAACTGACGGAAGCGGCCGGGACCCGGCTTCTCGTTGCGGAAGACATAGCCGAACCGATACGACCGATAAGGCTTCGGCAGCGCGTCGAAGTTTTCCGCGACATAGCGCGCCAGCGGCGCGGTGAGGTCGTAGCGCAGCGAGATCCACTGCTCGTCATCGTCCTGGAACGAGAACACGCCCTCGTTGGGACGGTCCTGGTCGGGCAGGAACTTGCCGAGCGCGTCGGTGTATTCCATCGCCGGCGTCTCCACCGGCTCGAAGCCGTAGAGCTCGTAGACGGCGCGGATCTTCTCCACCATCGCCCGCGTGGCATTGATCGCGGCCGGGCCGCGATCTTCCAGCCCGCGCGGCAGGCGCGCCTTCAGTTTCTGGGGTTTTTTGGGTTTCTCGGCCATGTCATGCGCTACAAGGTCTGTAAGCCGCGGTAGCTTACAAATAGAACGCCGGGTTACCAGCCGAGGCGGCGCGGAGCAAGGTATCCGGCCGCTCTTACCTCGCCCCGCTTGCGGGGAGAGGTCGGAATTCAAGCGTAGCTTGAATTCCGGGTGAGGGGGACTCTCCGCGAGCCCCAATGTGGAGGAAGCCCCTCACCCCACCCTCTCCCCGCAAGCGCGGGGCGAGGGAGTCGGAGAGCGTGCCTACCTTACGTCCGCCAAATCGCCAATCAGGCGACGTTCCTGATCCAGTTATGCGGGTCGTTGGTGCGACCGTACTGGATGTCGACCAGCTTCTTGCGCAGGCCCATGGCGACCGGCCCGGCCACGCCGCCGCTGATCTGGAAGTCGCCGTTCGCCGAGCACACCTTGCCGATCGGCGAGATGACGGCCGCGGTGCCGCAGGCGAACGCCTCCTTCAGCTTGCCGCTGGCGGCGTCAGCGCGCCATTGCTGGATCGTGTAGGGCTCCTCGCGCACGCGCGTGCCGGCATCCTTGGCAAGCGCGATGATCGAGTCGCGGGTGATGCCGGGCAGGATGGTGCCGAGCGGAGGCGTCAGCAGCGAGCCGTCGTCGAACACGAAGAACACGTTCATGCCGCCGAGCTCCTCGATGTAACGGCGCTCGACCGCATCGAGGAACACGACCTGGTCGCAGCCCCGTTCGATCGCCTCGGCCTGCGCGCGCAGGCTGGCGGCGTAGTTGCCGCCGCATTTGACGGCACCGGTGCCGCCGATTGCGGCGCGCGTGTAATTCTCCGACACCCAGATCGACACCGGCGCAGGGCCACCCTTGAAATAGGAGCCGACCGGCGAGGCGATGACCGAGAAGATGTATTCGGCCGACGGCTTCACGCCGAGGAAGACCTCGCTCGCGATCATGAAGGGCCGCAGATAGAGACTGCCCTCGCCGCCCGGGATCCAGGCGCGATCGATCCGAACCAGCTGCTCGACCGCATCGATGAACAAATCCTCGGGCAACGGCGCCATCGCCATGCGCTCGGCCGAATCATGGAAGCGGCGGGCGTTGGCGTCCGGCCGAAACAGGTTCACGCCGCCGTCGTCGCGCTTGTAGGCCTTGAGACCTTCGAAAATTTCCTGGGCGTAGTGCAGCACCGCGCCGGCCGGATCGAGCGGAAAATTCGCGCGGGCCTCGACGCGGGCGCTGTGCCAGCCCTTGCCCTGGCTGTAGCGGACGATCGCCATGTGATCGGTAAAGACCCGGCCGAAGCCGGGGTCCACGAGCTTCGCCGCGCGATCCTTGTCGGACGTCGCATTCGGCGAAGGCTGGATGTCAAATTTCAAAGTCATTTTTCTTGCTTTCCGCTGTCGGAACCGGCGCGATACCCGGCGCCGGCCTGTTTCCCCCGGAGCCATCAGGCTCGGCTGGCCCGAACTTCACCACCGCCGGCCGCGCCGCCGACTTCCATCGCCAACATGCCGTTTAGACATGCTTTTGCGGAATGCTGAAGTCCAGTATGTTTGCCGAAATGCCGCTCGACAATCGCACGGTAGTCCAATTTGCGGCCCAAACCGCCTCACAGGCTCGTTCAGGCCGCCTTAAACGCTGTCGAGGACAAAACGACCTAATGTTTCGTCGTGACAGGCAGTTTTGTAACATTGAACCCAAGATACGTCAATATGACTGACATAAATTTCTCAGGCATGGCTGCCAAGCCCGATTCGCAGGGAGACGACAACGCTCCTGGGGCGGGGGTACGCGACCTGCGCTGGGACATCATCGAGCTGTTGTTCTTCGCCTACCGCGACTTTGTCGGCGATGCCGACCAGGAGCTGGAGGCGTTCGGCTTCGGCCGCGCCCACCACCGCGTCATCCACTTCGTGACCCGCTATCCGGGGCTGAAGGTCGCCGACCTGCTCGACGTCCTGCGCATCACCAAGCAGTCGCTCGGGCGCGTGCTCAAGCAGCTCTTGGACGAGGGCTACATCGTGCAGAAGACCGGCAACAACGACCGCCGGCAGCGCCTGCTCTACGCCACCCCGAAGGGCGAGGCGCTGGTCGCCAAGCTCGCAGGGCTGCAGACCGACCGCATCAACCGCGCGGTCGCCGGCATCGATCCGGCCGGCGTCGAGACGGTTCGCCAATTCCTCCGCGCGATGATCGACCGCGACGATCCCGACAAGGTGCTCGAAGCGATCTTCGGCGGCGGCAGAAAAACGAGGGAGTGAGCTGGTGCAGGCTGCAACCATGATGCGCGCGCCGGTCGAGCCGGCCGACGACGCGCCGCACCTTCTGCTGGTCGACGACGACCGCCGTATTCGCGACCTGTTGTCGCGCTTTCTCTCCGGCGAAGGCTACCGGGTCACGACGGCAATGAGCGCCACCGATGCGCGCGCCAAGCTGCTCGGGCTGCATTTCGACCTGCTGATCCTCGACGTGATGATGCCCGGCGAGAACGGCTTCGACCTCGCCCGCTTCATCCGCAGCTCCTCGACGGTGCCGATCATCATGCTGACCGCCCGCCACGAGGCGGAAGCCCGCATCGAGGGCCTGCAGATCGGCGCCGACGATTATGTCGCCAAGCCGTTCGAGCCGCGCGAGCTGGTGCTCCGGATCGGCAATATCCTCAAGCGCACTGCGCCGCCGCAGGTCGCGGTCGTCGAGCAGATCGCGTTCGGCCCCTATATCTTCCACATCGAGCGCAGCGAACTGCGTCAGGGCGAGGAGATCATCCATCTCACCGATCGCGAGCGCGAGATGCTGCGCATCCTCGCCAGCGCGCCCGGCGAGACCGTGCCGCGCGCCGAGTTGACCTCCGGCGGCACCGTCAACGAACGCGCGGTCGACGTGCAGATCAACCGCCTGCGCCGCAAGATCGAGCACGATCCCGCCAATCCGCTATTCCTGCAGGCGGTGCGCGGCATCGGCTATCGCCTGGTCGCCTCGCCATAAGATGCTGCCAAAGATGCTGCCATGAGCACGCTCGACTCCGGCCTGACCCTGATCCGCAACGCCTCGCAGCGCGTCTCGAAGGCGAACGGCTGGATGGGCAATGCGTTCAAGAGCTGGATGCCGACCGGCCTCTATGCCCGCGCGCTGCTGATCATGATCGTGCCGATGGTGATCCTGCAGACCGTGGTGGCGTTCGTGTTCATGGAGCGGCACTGGAACACGGTGACGCGGCGCCTATCGGCCGCGGTGGTGTCCGATATCGCCGCGCTGATCGACGTCTACAAGAGCTACCCGCAGGACAAGGACCGCGCGCAGCTCCGCCGCATCGCCCAGAAACTGCAGCTGGTGGTCGACTTCCTTCCCGCCGGCGACATGCCGCCGCCCGGGCCGAAGCCGTTCTTCTCGCTGCTCGACCAGACGCTGTCGGTGCAGCTCGGCCGCCAGATCAGCCGTCCGTTCTGGATCGACACCGTCGGCAAATCCAATTTGGTCGAGATCCGCGTGCAGCTCGACGATTCGGTGATGCGGATCTTCGCCCAGCGCAGCGCCGCCTACGCCTCCAATTCGGAGATCTTCATCTTCTGGATGCTCGGCACCTCGACGATCCTCCTGATCGTCGCCGTGCTGTTCCTGCGCAACCAGATCAAGCCGATCCTGCGGCTCGCCGACGCCGCCGAAAGTTTCGGCAAGGGCCGCGAGGCGCCGAACTTCCGGCCACGCGGCGCGCGCGAGGTACGGCGCGCGGCGCAGGCCTTCATCGAGATGAAAGCACGCGTCGAGCGTTCGATCGAGCAGCGCACCGCGATGCTCGCCGGCGTATCGCATGATCTGCGCACCATCCTGACCCGGTTCAAGCTCGAGCTTGCCCTGATCGGCGAAGGTCCCGAGATCGACGCGATGCGCAAGGACGTCGACGAGATGTCGATGATGCTGGAGGACTACCTTGCCTTCGCGCGCGGCGATTCCGGCGAGGTCGCGCAGCCGACCGACATGGCGTTGGCGCTGGAGGAATTGCGCAGCGACGCCGAGCGCCACGGCCACACCGCAACCGTTGCATTCCACGGCCTGCCCGTCGTCACGGTGAAGCCGGCCTCGTTCAAGCGCTGTCTCGCCAACCTCGTCTCCAACGCGGCGCGCCACGCCAACACCATCTCGATCACCGGCCATCGCGACCACCGCTATCTCAACGTCACCGTCGACGACGACGGGCCGGGCATCCCCGCCGACATGCGCGAGGAGGTGTTCAAGCCGTTCCTGCGGCTCGACGATGCCCGCAACCAGGACGAAGGCGGCACCGGGCTCGGGCTTGCAATCGCCCGCGACATCGCCCGCTCGCATGGCGGCGACATCATGCTCAGCGAAAGCCCGATGGGCGGCCTGCGCGCCGTCGTGCGGGTGCCCGTGTAACAGCGTTTTCGAGCGAAGTGGACGCCGGTTCGCGTCAAGAAAACGCGTCCAAACAACAAATTCGAGCTACCAGCGGTAGGACAAGGAGCCGATGACCTGCCGCCGTTCGCCGGCATAACAGTAACCGGACTGGCAGGTCTGGTAGTGCGTGTCGAACAGATTGGTCGCGTTCAGGCGCGCGGTGGCGCCGAGGAAGCGCCGGTCCAGCTTGCCCAGATCGTAATCGATCACCGCATCGAACAGCGTCGTCGCCGCATTCTGGAACGTGTTCTGGTCGTTGCCGAAGTTCGTGCCGATATAACGCACGCCGAGACCAAGCCCGAGGCCCTCGACGGGCACGCCGGACTGGAACGTATATTTGCCGAAGGCGGCGAAGGAATTCCTCGGAATGCCGGAGAGCTCATTGCCGGTCGTATCGGGATTGCCCTGCGTGATCACGACGTTGAGATGGGTGTAGGCGGCGGTGAGATCAAATCCCTGCTTGAGCGCCAGCTTCGCCTCGAGCTCCACGCCCTTGGATTCGACCTGCCCGGTCGCTGCCTGGAACGCCATGTTGTTCGGATCGGTGCGCAGCACATTGTCCTGCGTGATGTCGAACACCGCGGCGGTCAACAGCACCGGAACGTTCGGCATCTGATACTTGATGCCCACTTCCTTCTGCTCGCCGGTGGTCGGCCTGAACGGCAATCCGGATGCGTCGACGCCGACCTGCGGGGCGAATGCCGTCGCGTAGCTGATATAGGGCGCAATGCCGTTGTCGAAGACGTAGCTGAGGCCCGCACGGCCCGTGAAGGCGGTGGCCTTTTGCGTTGACGGCACGCCGTCCAGACCCGCGGTCGTCGTCTGCGACACCCAGCTCTGGCGCCCATTGAGCGTCAGAATGAAGCCGCCGAGCTTGGCCTGCTCCTGTGCATAGACACCGACCTCGTCGGTCGACTGCTTGTTGAAGATCGAGAATGTCGGCGTCGCGATCGCCTGGGCGCCGTAGTTCATGGTCAGGAGATTGAGATCGGGCGCCGGCCCGTAACCGATCTTGTCGTTGTAGTAGGAGTGACCGTAGTCGACACCGAACAGCACGGTATTCTTGATCGCGCCGAGCATGAACTTGGCCTCGGCCTGATTGTCGAGCGTCACCGTGTTGAAGCTGTCCAGTATCCGCCAGGCGGACCGCGACGCCAGATTGGTGCTGCTGTCGATCGAATCGATCTGGGTGTATTTCGCGTCGACGTCGACCTGGTAGAAGCGGAAGTTCTGCCGCACCGTCCACACGTCGTCGACATTGTGCTCGAACGCGTAGCCGATGCGATATTGCTTCTGATCCATCGCGCTGAATGCCGGATCATTCGAATAGATGTTGGTCAATTGTCCGTCGGGCGTGCGGAAGTTGCCGATGCTCGCGGCGGTTCGGCTGCTTTGATATTCGCTGAGGATGGTGAAGGACGTGTCGGCGTCGGGCCGCCAGGTCAGCGCCGGCGCGATATAGGCGCGATCGTCGTCGTTGCCCGGATACCAGGTCTTTGCGTCGCGGAGCAGACCCGTCAGCCGGTAGTACAGCTGATCGCTGCCGGGCACCGGACCACCGACATCGAAACTGCCCTGGTAACGGTCGTAGGTGCCGCCCTGCAGCTGCACCTCACCGAATGCCGTCAACGGCGGCCGCTTGGTCGTGACATCCACGATGCCTCCCGGAGAGCCGAGGCCATAGAGGCCCGAGGCTGGTCCGCGCAGGATCGACACGCTGTCGAGACCGTAAGGTTCGATCTTGGGAATGGCGAAGTTGCCGCCGCCCTGACGCAGGCCGTCGCGATAGATCCCCGTATAGGTCGCATCGAAGCCACGGATGTAGAAGCTATCGAACCTTGGATCATAGCCGAACGCCGTGGTCGTCACACCGGGCGTGTAGCTGACGGCGTCCTTGAGCGTCTGAACGTTGCGATCCCTCAGCTCCTTTTGCGTCACGACCGAAAGCGACTGCGGTGTCTCGATCAGCGCAGTGCTGGTCTTGGTGCCGGCCGTGCTCGCGGTCGCGACGTAACCCGTCGTCATACCGATCGCGCCTCCTGTGCCTTGCGACCGCGGAGCCTGACTCTGGGCGGGCGCAGTCACATTGCGGCGCCGATTCGCCGCGACCGCGCGCGAAGTCCTGGTGTTCTGACTTGAAACGACGGCACCGCGCTTTTTTGCGGCGCCAGGTTCATCCACCGTCACTGCGGGAAGTTCGCTGACATTGTTCTGCGGAGGACTTGTCTGCGCCTGAGCGTAGGCGACGTCTGTGCCCATTGGCACAAGTATGACCGAACCGAGTAGCGCTGCATTGATCGCAGCCGTTGATCCGAGCAAACCGCGCTTGCTCCGCAACGAAGCCATTCCCACCGAACAAATCCCCACATTGCCTTACGCCGACATCGATCGAGCCGCGTTTGCGACAAGGCCGACATCGATTGGGGCGGACTTCTATCGGCGGGATGATCGAAATTCCACACGCGCAAAATAGAATCGATGGAAGCAGCAACGAAGCGCAACACTGGAGTGATTCAAGATGCGCAACGCTGGAACGATTCAAAACGACATGTTGGCGCGTCAGGCTTTCGACACAACGAATGCGATGCACGTCGTCTCTCGCAGAGAGTCTCGAACGCGAGGCGCGCAGCGATCATTCAATGATGTTGCGTGCCGTCGACGTCATCGCGCGCCAAGGAGCGCACGAACGCGGTGAACCGTCATCCCGCGCAAAGCCGCGGGGGTGACGGGGGAGGGATCGGATGGATTGCACATCGCCTCAGCGCAAGATTGCTTTGCAATTTTGTCGCGAGCTACTCGAAGTGATGGTGGTGCAAGCAGCGCAGCCTCTCGGGATGCGAGGCGATGCATTCAGGCGCGCGGCAACGGCCGAATGCGCTGCGCGCTACTTCTGCTTGGGCAGGAGGCCTTTCAGCTTTTCCATGTCCTTGACGTTCATCTTCATGCCGCCGGGCATGATGATGTCGCCGGCCTTCTGGTCGCTTTTGCAGGCGCCGAGCCACTTCGCCTCGATGGTCATCGTGGTGTCGCGCGAGCCGGCCGCGCCGCCTTCGGCATGCGAGGTGCTCTTCACCGTGTAGGCGGAATTGAAATCGCCGACGATCTCGGCATGGCTCTGCATCGTCATGCCGGCGACGCTGCAGACGCTGTCGCTGACATAGCCGGTCGCGGTCTTCTGGATATCCTGCTTCGAGCAGACTTCCTTGGCCATCGGCGAGGCCGCCGCGCTCATCTCCTTGTCGGTGGTCTCGTCGGTGCAGTGCTGCATGGTGATTTCCGGCATCGGCCCGCCGGTGCGCACCATTTTCATCTCCCACAGACCGGCCTTGCGGATCGGCAGGTCGACGGCACTTGCGGCGCCAGCGGACAGGACAAGGCACACAGCCGAACCAAGCAAGGCAAGCTGTCGGGTCATGCGGTCGGCTCCCGGCTGAACGATCGAAAGATCCGGTGCGCGCTCAGTAGAGCGTGCGCAGCGGCCTCTGGGCTGCGCCATAGGGCACCCAGCGACAGGCGAAAGAGATGTAGCCGCCCGGATAGTTCTGCATCGCAAGGAACTTGACCACCTTGCCGTAGGAGGCGCAGTGATCGACGGCGAGCTGCCGGGCGTCGCTCTGGGTCGCCAGCGTATAGGCGATGATACCGCCGGTATCATTGCCCTTGAATGGCGGCACCGGCTGCATCCAATCCGCCCGCGCCGGCACAACGGCCAGCATCCCGCAAACGGCAACCAGGCAAGCGGCCAATTTCCTTCGCATCGCAGACTCCATTTCGCTTCGAGCCAACATAGAGTGCGCCGGCGACCGTGAAAAGAACGAGCGGGCTCCCCAAAGTGGACTTCTCCGCAGGTGTTGCCGCCCTGCACTTGACCTTGCCGGGGCTTCACGGCACCGTCCGCGGCATCGGATAATCGGGTGGATTCCCATGCGCAACCTGTTCAACTCCCGCAATAAACTCGGCCGCAAGCTCGGCCTCGGCGCCGCACTCGTGGTCAGCCTTCTGGCTTTCGGGGGTACGGCCCAGGCCGCCAATCCGCTCGAAATGAACTTCTGGCTGTCCGGCCCGCGCTATGACGGCAATGTGGCCCCATGCGAGAAGGCCCTGACGGTCATCAGCACGCAATTCCAGGAAAAGGAAGCCACCTTCTGGAATTCGCCGCTCGTGATCACCGGCTTCAACGGGATTCACGAAACCGCCTTCCGTCCCTGGCAGTCCGACAATATTCCGCGCCGTTATTGCACGGGCGAGGCGATGCTGAGCGATGGCAAGGTGCGCAAGGTGCACTATTCGATCATCGAGGACGGCGGCTTTGCCAGCATCAATCAGGGCGTCGAATGGTGCGTCGCGGGGCTCGACCGCAACTGGGCCTATAACCCGTCCTGCAAGGCCGCCCGGCCCTGATCTCCGACCAGACTGCTAAAGCAGGAGCCGCCGCCATTTGGACGGCGGCTTTTTGTTCTTGAAATGTTCTCGCGGCCTGCTAGGCTCTGGGCGGTCGAGTGAGGGGAGCGTTTGATGCCTCGGTTGGACACGATTTCCCGATTTTTGATTTCGGTTGCCGTTATTCTGTGCGGTGCGGTCGGGGCGTCGGCCCAGGATCGCCGCCAGAATGCGCCCGGTGAGTTCGATTTCTACGTGCTGTCGCTGTCGTGGTCGCCCTCGTTCTGCGAGGCGGCGAGCGAGCGCGGCAACAACGGCCGCGGCACGCAGGCGCAGTGCGGCGGACGGCCCTATTCCTTCGTGGTGCACGGCCTCTGGCCGCAATATGAGCGGGGCTTTCCGGAATACTGCCAGCGGCCCTCGCCGCGACTCGCCCGCAGCATCATGAGCTCGATGCTCGACCTGATGCCGGCGCCCGGGCTGATCTACAACGAGTGGGACAAGCACGGCACCTGCTCCGGTCTCGGCGAACGCGCCTATTTCGAAGCCATCCGCAAGGCCCGCGCCACGGTGAAGATCCCCGAGGAATTCCTGCAATTGTCGGAGCCGAAGACGGTCGCACCCGACGAGCTGGAAACGGCGTTCATCAAGGTCAATCCGGGCCTCAGCAACTCCGCGATCTCGGTGACCTGCGACAGCAAGCGGCTCAGCGAGGTGCGGATCTGCCTCAGCAAGGATCTGCAATTCCGCTCCTGCGAGGAAATCGATCGCCGCGCCTGCCGCCGCGATCAGGTGCTGATGCCGCCGGTTCGCGGCGGCTGATCCCCTCCGCGTCGCGGCCGGACGGACGCGCACTCCGCGTCGTCGCGCAGACTGTTCCGGCCGTCCATCGCGAAACAAGCAAGATCAGGCGCAGATGCCCGGGAGCCGGCTACGCCAGGGCTTGGCCGAGCCCGGATGTTAACCCCGCCGAAGCTTTAGCGAAGGTCGGGACAAGCCCGGGCATGACGAGTACAACATGCGCACCCTTTGGGAGCGCAGCACGATCATCACATGAACTACCGTCACGCCTTTCATGCCGGCAGCTTTGCCGACGTCATCAAGCACATCGTGCTGGTGCGCATGCTCACCTATCTGCAGGACAAGCCGGCGCCGTTCCGCGTCATCGACACCCATGCCGGCGCCGGCCTCTATGATTTGACGTCGAGCGAAGCGCAGCGCGGCGGCGAATGGCTCACCGGCATCGCCCGGCTGATGCAGGCGCGGCTCTCCGACCAGGCATTGCCGCTGATCGCGCCCTATCTCGACATCGTCAGAGCATTCAATCCGAAAGGCGAGCTGAAAGCCTATCCTGGTTCGCCGTTGATCGCGCGGGCGCTGCTGCGTCCGCAAGATCGCCTCACCGCCTGCGAGATCGAACCGACGGCGCGCAAACAACTGATCGACGCCTTGCGACGCGACGCGCAAGCGCGCGTCGTCGATCTCGACGGCTGGATGGCGCTGCCCGCATTCGTGCCGCCGAACGAACGGCGCGGCCTGGTGCTGATCGATCCGCCGTTCGAAGCGAAGGACGAGTTCGAGCGGCTGGCCAGTGCTTTCACGGAAGCGTACGCGAAGTGGCCGACCGGCTCGTATCTTTTGTGGTACCCCGTAAAAACCCGGAGAGCCACCGACGAGCTAACGCGCAGTGTGGCCGCTGCAGCAGCAAGCAGCCGGCCCGCCGGCAAATGCCTGCGATTGGAATTCAGTGTGGCACCGCAAGAAGCAGGCGCAGGCCTCGTTTCCACAGGGCTTTTGCTGGTGAATCCGCCGTGGACGCTGGCGAATGAGTTGAAGATCATCCTGCCCGAACTCGAGAAGCCGCTCGGTCAAGGCGGCGCGGGACGCTTCAGACTCGAGACGCCTAAACCATGATCGACACCTCCTACTGAAAAGTTCAATTTTGAGCATAGGCAATTTGTGCGGAACCGTATTATGCTCATCCTGTTACGACTGGCTTTACGTTCCGCTTCCGCGAATGGTTGCGGCGGAGTGACAAGGCCGAAATAAAATCCAGGCGGACCGGCGGCGTGACGCCGGCCTGTTCAGGTGGCCAAGCTTCCGACAAGCGAATGTCGGTCAACCGCTACGCGGCGTGCGCGTAGCGGTGGAGCAATACGGGGGAGGAGTTTCCCGATGGCCATGACTGGGACAGTCAAGTTCTTCAACGGAGAGCGTGGCTACGGCTTCATCAAGCCTGATGATGGCGGCCGCGATGTGTTCGTTCACATCACAGCCGTCGAGCGTGCAGGATTGAAGGACCTGACTGAAGGACAACGCATTACGTTCGAGGTTGAGCCCGACAAGAAGGGCAAGGGCCCGAAGGCGGTCAACCTGGTGGTCTCATGACGAGCGCTCGCGATGCGCGGCTCGGGATGAACACCGAATGAGGCGTTGCGTGTGAGTTGACTGCCGAGCGCGGCTAGCGCTCGCTGGATGACCACCTGCATGATGCGGACGCGACTGGCGGTGCCGCATATCCCACACGTGCGGCCCACCGATTGGATTCGCGGACGCCGCGGCATGCATATCGCGTGCGCGACGTTGAGATCATCAACACAAAGAAAAATCCGGCCGCGCTAGGCGCGGCCGGGAGTTGATGGTCGACGTTTTCTTGTTCTCAGAAGTGATAGTTGATGCCGGCGCGAACCAGGCTGAAGCTGTAGCCGTTCGACACGCCACCGGTGATCGTGAAATTGCTGTTGGCAAGGTCGACGTAGAGATACTCGATCTTGGCGCTCCAGTGCGGGGCAAAACCCATTTCGGCGCCGGCACCGACGGTGAAGCCCGCATTGGTGTGGCTCTCCGTGATGCCGAACGTCTCGCCGCGCAGTTCGCCGAAGGCGAGACCGCCGGTCGCGTAGAACAGCACGTTGTTGACCGCATAGCCGGCGCGGCCGCGCACCGTGCCGAACCAAGGGTTGGAGAACTTCCACGGCGCGAAGCGGTCGTCGGCTGTGGTGCCCTGGATATCGGCCTCGATACCGAACACCCAGGGGGAGCCGTTCTGGAAGTTGTAGCCGGCCTGCACACCGCCGACGAAACCGGACGGCTTGGTCGGGTTGTTCTCGACCGAGCCCCAGCCATAGCCGACATTGCCGCCGAGATAGGGGCCGGCCCAGCTATAGGCATTGAGCGGCTGATAGACGGTATAGGGCGATCCGTAATTGAGGTCGGCCGACGCGGCCGAGGTCGTCCAGCCTGCAACGATCAGTGCCAGCGCACGCGCAACAAACCGGGTCATTGGTACTCTCCAGAACGCAACTGCCGCAGCCCGCCGGCGAGGGCCGGCGTGGTTACGGAATTCCACTTTTTTCGCTAAGGTTTATCGAGAGTTTTAAGTTAAAGGGCTGTTAAGCCCGGTTACCGGCCCGCTCATCAGTCTTAACAAGGTGTTACGCACCCCCCTCCCGGCGCCCGTGCGGGGCCGGTAACCTCCTGCAATCGAGGTGCTTTTTGTAGGTGCCGTCAACGCTGGCGACCGGTCGCCCAAGCACTTAGTTTACGGCCCATGGTTCACGATTCTCCCGAGCGCCCGACGCCGGCCTCCAAGGTTGACTCCAAGGCTGACCCCAAGCCGCGGCGCGGTTCAAAGTCCGACCTGCCACAGGACGATCTGGCGCTCGATACAAGCGACGTCGATCCCGAAACCTCCGCCGCCGAGGAGGAGGACGAGGCACGCCTGCCCGAGGCTTCGGAGGACGCCGCCGAGGCAGTCGCCGAGGGCACGCTCTCGGTCGGACATGCCGCGATCGAGAACGCGGTCCGCCTCGCCCCGACCTCGCCCGGCGTCTACCGCATGCTCAACGCTGCCAACGACGTGCTCTATGTCGGCAAGGCGAAGAACGTCAAAAAGCGGCTGTCGTCCTACGCGCGGGCCAACGCGCCGCTGCCGGCGCGCATCCTGCGCATGATCGCCGCGACCACGCAGGTCGAGATCGTCTCGACCATGACCGAGACCGAGGCGCTGCTGCTCGAAGCCAATCTGATCAAGCAGCTCCGTCCGCGCTTCAATGTGCAGCTGCGCGACGACAAGTCGTTTCCCTACATTCTGATCACCGGCGACCATTGGGCGCCGCAGATCCTCAAGCATCGCGGCGCGCAGTCGCGGCCCGGGCGCTATTTCGGCCCGTTCGCCAACGCAGGCGCGGTCAACCGCACCATCACGGCGCTGCAGCGCGCGTTTCTGATCCGCTCCTGCACCGACGGCTTCTTCGAAAGCCGCAGCCGGCCCTGCCTGCTCTATCAGATCAAGCGCTGCGCCGGTCCCTGCACGCGCGAGATCGACTTCCCCGGCTATAGCGAACTGGTGCGCGAGGCGACCGAATTCCTCTCCGGCCGCAGCCACGCCGTGAAGGAGCTGCTCGCGGCCGAAATGGAGAAGGCTTCCGGCGAGCTCGAGTTCGAAACCGCGGCGCTGTACCGCGACCGTCTCGCGGCGCTGTCGGCGATCCAGTCGCAGCAGGGCATCAATCCGCGCACGGTCGAAGAGGCCGATGTGTTCGCGATCCACCAGGAGGGTGGCTATTCCTGCGTCGAGGTGTTCTTCTTCCGCACCGGCCAGAACTGGGGCAACCGCGCCTATTTCCCGAAGGCCGAGAAGAGCTTCACGCCCGAGGAGGTGCTGTCCTCGTTCCTCGCGCAATTCTACGACGACAAGCCGCCGCCGAAGCTGATCCTGCTGTCGCACGAGATCGAGGAAAGCGCGCTGCTCGCCGACGCGCTGTCGGTCAAGGCCGGATCCAAGGTCGAGGTCTCGGTGCCGAAGCGCGGCGAGAAGAAGGAGCTGATCGGCCACGCCCTCACCAACGCGCGCGAGGCGCTCGGCCGCAAGCTCGCCGATACCGCGACGCAAAGCCGGCTGCTGGAGGGCATGGTCTCGACGCTCGGCCTGCCGCACACACCCAAGCGGATCGAGGTCTACGACAACAGCCACATCCAGGGCACCAACGCGGTCGGCGCGATGATCGTGGCGGGACCCGACGGGTTCATGAAAAACCAGTACCGCAAGTTCAACATCAAGTCCGAAGGGCTGACGCCCGGCGACGATTACGGAATGATGCGCGAGGTGCTGGAACGTCGCTTCAAGCGATTGCTGAAGCCGCCGGAGGGCGAGGCCGCAGCCAAGACGAAAGCGGACGACGATTCGTTCCCGCAATGGCCCGACCTCGTCATCATCGACGGCGGCCGCGGCCAGCTCAACGCGGTCCGGGAGATCTTCCAGAATCTCGGGCTGACCGAGGTCTCGTTGATGGCAGTTGCCAAGGGTCCGGAGCGCGATGCCGGGCGCGAAACCCTGTTCATGCCCGATCGCGAGGCCATCAAGCTGGAGCCGCGGGACCCGGTGCTCTATTTCATCCAGCGGCTGCGCGACGAGGCCCACCGCTTCGTGATCGGCTCGCACCGCAAGCTGCGCAAGAAGGACATCCGCGAGGCCGGACTGCAGGAGATCCCGGGCATCGGCCCGTCCCGCAAGCGTGCCCTGCTGCACCACTTCGGAACGCTCAAGGAGATCGAGCGGGCCTCGATCGCCGACCTCGGCAAGGTTCCCGGCGTCAGCGCCGAGAGCGCCCGCAAGATTTTCGAGTTTTTCCACGCCCAGCCGGGTTAAACCAAAGGCGAGTCATCAGGGCGTCGCCTGCGACAGGGCATCTAGGGCATGATGCGGAAAAGTGTGAGGCAGTTATCCGAAAAGATCATGCTTAAACAACGAGCTAAGGCGCTATGACGATGCAGCGCAATCTGGTCGCGCCTGACGCGTCCGCACGGTTGACCTTCTCGCTTCAGCGGTATTGGTAGAACGGATGAACATCGCCACGAGCCGGGGACAGACCAAGACCATGTCCCTTCCGAATATCCTGACCTACGCCCGGATCGCCGCGATCCCGGTGGTGATCGGCTGCGTCTACTGGCAATCGATCCTGGACGGCCCGTTGTGGCTGCGCTGGGTGGCGCTGGCCGTGTTCATTGCGGCTGGGATCACCGACTATCTCGACGGCTATTATGCCCGGATGTGGGACCAGCAGTCCGCCTTCGGCCGGATGCTCGATCCGATCGCCGACAAGCTGCTGGTCGCCTCCAGCCTTCTGATGCTGGCCGCCGACAATTCGATCCATGGCTGGACGCTGTGGGCGGCGATCGTGATCCTGTGCCGCGAGATCCTGGTCTCGGGCCTGCGCGAATATCTCGCAGGGCTCAGGGTCAGCGTTCCCGTCACCAAGCTGGCGAAATGGAAGACGACGATCCAGCTGGTGGCGATCGGCTTTCTGATCGCCGGCGAAGCGGGCGAGCAGGTCTTCCCGGCCACCACCCTGATCGGCATCGTACTGCTCTGGATGTCGGCGATCTTCACGATCTACACCGGCTGGGATTATTTCCGTGCCGGCATCCATCACCTCATCAAGGAGGATGAGGGATGAAGCTGAAATATTTCGCATGGGTGCGTGAACGCGTCGGCAAGGCTGAAGAGATCGTCGAGCCGCCGGCCGAGGTGCGCACCGTCGGCGACCTGATCGGCTGGCTTGCCGCGCGCGACGATGCCTACGCCTATGCGTTCGAGAAGCCGACGGTGATCCGCGCTGCGATCGACCACGCCCATGTCAAATCGGACGCGGCGATCTCCGGCGCCCGCGAGATCGCGTTCTTTCCGCCGATGACCGGCGGCTAGGATAGCGTTTTCGAGCGAAGTGGGTACCGGTTCGCGTGAAGAAAACGCGTCAAGCAAAGAAGTCCACATGACCGTCGCAGCGACCATCCGTATCCAGCAAGCCGACTTCGACGTCGCGCAGGAGATCGCGGCCTTGAGCCGAGGCCGCACCGATGTCGGCGCGGTCGTCAGCTTCAGCGGCATCTGCCGCGGCAGCGAACAGGGCGAGCCGATCGCGGCGCTGACGCTCGAACATTATCCTGGAATGGCGGAAGCAGAGATTGGACGCCACGCCGACGAGGCGCTGTCGCGCTGGCCGTTGCAGGGCCTCACCATCATCCACCGCTTCGGCCGCATCGCGCCGGGCGAGAACATCGCGCTGGTCGTGACCGCCTCGGCGCACCGGCAGGCCGCGTTCGAGGCCGCCGAGTTCCTGATGGACTATCTGAAGACCAACGCACCGTTCTGGAAGCGCGAGGAAAGCGCGCGCGGCGCGAGCTGGATCGAGGCGCAGGACCATGACGACGCGGCCGCCGCGCGCTGGACCAAATCCTGATGGCCAAGCGCAGCAAAGTGCCGGCCAAGCGCAGCCCCGCCGTGCCGAAAGCGCCGAAAGTCGGCGCCGGCGAGCTTCAGACCCTGTTCGATTTCCTGCGCTATGCCGTGAGCCGCTTCAACGCGGCCAAGCTCGTGTTCGCGCACGGCACCACCGATCCGGTGGCCGAGGCCGCGTTCCTGATCTGCGAAACGCTGCACCTGCACCCCGACCAGTTCGAGAACTTCGCCACCGCACGCGTCACCGTGGCCGAAAGCAAGCAGATCCTCGACCTGATCGAGCGCCGGATCGCGACGCGAAAGCCGGCCGCCTATCTCGTCAACAAGGTCTATATGCGCGGCCTGCCGTTCTATGTCGACGAGCGCACCATCGTGCCGCGCTCCTTCATCGGCGAATTGCTGGATTCGCATTTCGGCGGCGACGAGGACGGCACCTCGCTGATCGGCGATCCCGAGGAGGTCGAACGCGTGCTCGACCTCTGCACCGGCTCCGGCTGCCTTGCGATCCTGGCGGCCCGGCATTTCCCCAACGCCGCGGTCGATGCCGTCGATATTTCAAAGGACGCGCTCGAGGTCGCCGCGCGCAACGTCGCCGATCACGGCCTCGACCATCGCCTGACGCTGCATCACGGCGACCTGTTCAAGCCGCTCGGCGACAACAGATACGATCTCATCATCTCGAACCCGCCCTATGTCGACGCCGAAGGCATGGCGGCGCTGCCGCGCGAGTGCCGTGCCGAGCCGAAGATCGCGTTCGATGGCGGCGCCGACGGGCTCGACATCGTCCGCCGCCTGCTCGATGAGGCGAGGCAACATCTGACCCCGCAGGGCGGGCTGCTCTGCGAGATCGGCCGCGGCCGCGACAATCTCGAGGCCGCCTATCCGAACCTGCCGCTGCTCTGGCTCGACACCGAGGACTCCGAGGGCGAGGTGTTCTGGATCGCTGCCGCGGACCTCTGACCGGCGTGGCGCCGCCGGCTCCGGCGATTTACGGAGCCCGATCCGGGCGAAGCGAAAATCGTGTGCAGTTCCAGCCGGTTCCGAAGATCGCTGGCCCGTCGAATCAACAATGGTGCTAAGGTCGCGGTCCGGGGACGTTCGGACAGAGGGCGCGGGCGCGCGACATGATTCGCATTTCGACGATCTTCATCGCCATCTGCATGGTGCTGCTCGCAGCCTCGCTCGGCTTCGTGCTGTATTCGGTGGCGGGCATCAGCGGATCGGAATCGGCGATCGTGGCGCTCGCCGCCCTCACCTGCCTGATCCTCTACAACGCCGTCTCGATGCGGCTGCGCGACCGCAGCGACGTCGGCGGCCAGATCGCGGATCTGTCGCGCGGCACCGCCGACCTTGCCCGCCAGGTCGCCGAATTCGGCCGCCGGCTGGCCGCGGTCGAGGGCCGCGTCGCCTCGGCCAACTCCACCGGCGCCGACCGCATGCAGGGCATGGCCGGCGAGATCAGCGAGCTCGGCGGACTGGTGCGGCAGCTCGCGGCATCCGTCGCGCATCATGAGGATCTGCTGGCGGCGGCTCCGGCGGTGCAGCCGGTCGCTGCCCCGCGCGACGATGTGCTGCAACGGGTTGCGCCGGCGCCGACGGTCGTGGTTGCGCCCCCGCCGAGACCTGCGGCTCCGCCGGAGGTCTCGCGCAGCCAGACCCAGCTGATCGGCGCGATCAAGCAGGCCATCGACGAGAACCGCCTCGACATCTACCTGCAGCCGATGGTGACGCTGCCGCAGCGCAAGGTGCGCTACTACGAGGCGGTGACGCGGCTGCGCGACGAGCGCGACCAGGTGCTGGCCGCCGAGGATTTCATCGAGGCGGCCGAGGCCGGCGGCCTGATCGGCCGCATCGATCACATGGTGATGCTTCGCTGCGTCCAGGTGCTGCGCCGCCTGATGATCCGCAGCAAGGATGTCGGCGTGTTCTGCAACGTCTCGGCGGCGACGCTGTCCGATCCGGCGCATTTCACCCAGTGTCTCGACTTCCTCGAGGCCAACCGCGCGCTCGCGCCTTCCTTCGTGCTCGAGTTCAAGCAGGCGACCTTCCGCAATCTCGGCCCGACCGAGAGCGAGAACCTCGCGGCGCTGGCACAGCGCGGCTACCGGTTCTCGATCGACCATGTCAGCGACCTTCGCCTCGAGCCGCGCGAGCTCGCTGATCGCGGCGTCCGCTTCATCAAGGTACCGGCGGCGCTGCTGCTCGACGCCAAGCAGATCGCGAGCACCGATATCCATCCTTCCGATCTGTCCGACCTGCTCGGCCGCTACGGCATCGACCTGATCGCCGAACGGATCGAGGGCGAACGCTCGGTGGTCGACCTGCTCGACTACGATGTCCGGTTCGGCCAGGGGTTCCTGTTCGCGCCGCCGCGGCCGTTGCGGCCGGAGGGGGCATCTGCTACCGCCGAGGCTCCACAGACCAACCCCCAGGATCTTAATGGCGCCAGCACTTCAGCCCCTGTCTCCAGCCCCGCAGCTCCGCCGCGCGCAACCGGCAGCGCCGCGCTGGCGCGCCGCGCCCTCGGTCCAAATTAGCCGGCAATTTGCATCATGACCTCACTGCGTTTCGTGGAGCAGCTGCGCGACCTCGTCGGCGGCGTCGATGTGGTGCTGTCGGACATCTGGGGCGTCGTGCACAACGGGCTCGAGTCCTTTCCCGAGGCCTGCGAGGCACTGCACACCTTCCGCCAGCAAGGCGGCACGGTCATCCTGATCACCAACGCGCCGCGGCCGGCCGATTCCGTGCAGCGGCAACTGCGCAAGCTCGGCGTCGCCGACGAGACCTATGACGCGATCGTCTCCTCGGGCGACCTGACGCGCCACTTCGTCGCCGATCATCCCGGCCAGAAGATCTTCTGGATCGGCCCGGAGCGCGACAGCTCGATCCACCGCGGCCTCGACGCCACCTTGGTGCCGCTGGAGCAGGCCGACTACATCATCTGCACCGGCCTGTTCGACGACGAGACCGAGTCGGCCGAAGATTATCGCGACACGCTGCTGAAGGCGCTCGAGCGCAAGCTCACGCTGGTCTGCGCCAATCCCGATATCGTGGTCGAGCGCGGCGACCGGCTGATCTATTGCGCCGGGGCGGTCGCCGAACTCTATCGCGAGCTCGGCGGCGAGGTGATCTTCTACGGCAAGCCGCACCGGCCGATCTATGAGCGCGCCATGGCACTGGCCGCCGAACGCCGCGGGCGTCCGACCGAGCTCAGCCGCGTGCTCGCGATCGGCGATTCCGTGCGCACCGATCTCACCGGCGCCCTTGGCTTCGGCATCGATCTCCTGTTCGTCACCCGCGGCATCCATTCCGAACAGTTCGAGGGCATCGAGCAGCTCGATGCGGCCTCGATCAAGGAATTGTTCGGCCACCCGCCGCGCGCGCTGATGCGCGAGCTGAAGTGGTAGCCAAAAGGTCGCCGGACTCCCTCGCCCTGCTATTCACGGGGCGAGGTGAAGGGGCGCGCCGCCAAAATATCGAAAACAACCCCATGCAAAGTAGCCCGTGGCGCGCGGGGTTCGACCAGTCGCCTTGACACGTCGGGCAACTCAGCGATACTCTTCTAATATTCCGAAATCGTGCAGCCGCCCTCCCCCTCGTGTTGCACAAGCGGGGCGGGTAAAGGGAAGCGTGATCAAATGCAAATGCCCGGGACAAACCCGGGCATGCGTGAATTTCAGCCGATGCGATCGATGTCGGGCGGTTATGCCGTCGCCATGTCCGGGAACACCGCCTCGATCTTGGTCTTCAGCGTGGCCGCATTGAACGGCTTGACGATGTAGTTGTTCACGCCGGCCTTCTTGGCCGCGATCACGTTCTCGGTCTTGGATTCCGCCGTGATCATGATGAAGGGCGTGGTCGCGAGATTGGGATCGGCGCGGACTTCCTTGAGCAGGTCGTAGCCGGTCATCGGCTCCATGTTCCAGTCGGAAATCACCAGACCGTACTTCTTGCCGCGCATCTTGTTCAGCGCTGCGGAGCCGTCGGAGGCATCGTCGATATTTTCAAATCCAAGCTGCTTGAGAAGATTCCGGATGATGCGGATCATGGTGCTGTAATCATCAACCACCAGAACCGGCATGGACAAATCAACCGCCATCTTTCCCCCCAAAACACAAACGCAACTTGGCTTCTGCACGAACGCAGCTTTCCGCCAACGACTAACAGCAGCCGTTAAACAGCGCGTTAACCGGCTGAATCCGGATTGTTACGGATTTGACGCGATTTTCGTTAGCCTTGACTTCCACGCCGCCGCCGCGTCACGGTCCGGCCCGCACCAATCATGCTTAAGAATCCTTGAAGAATACCGCTCATGAGCACCGGCTTTACCGTTATCCGCGACAACACCCCCACAAGCGCCATTCCGAAAGGCGCCGTGGTCGCGATGGGGAATTTCGATGGCGTCCATCTCGGTCACCGCGCCGTGATCGGCGCGGCGCTCGCGATGGGCAGAGCGCACGGCGTGCCCGCGCTCGCCGTGACCTTCGAGCCGCATCCGCGCAGCTTCTTCAGCCCGAACACCCCGCAATTCCGTCTCACGGACGAGACCAACAAGCTGCGGCTGCTCGCGGCCACCGGCCTCGCCGGTGCCGTCGTCATGACCTTCGACAAGGCGCGCGCCGGCACCTCGGCACAGGATTTCATTCACCATGACCTGATCGGCCGGCTCGGCATCAGCGGGATCGCGGTCGGTTACGACTTCCATTTCGGCAAGGGCCGGGTCGGCTCGCCGAGCCTCCTCGTCAGCGAAGCGCCGCGGCTCGGCATCGAGGTCGACGTGCAGGCCCATGTCGACATCGAGGAGCGCCCGGTTTCCTCCAGTGCCATCCGCATGGCGCTCGCCGAAGGCGAGATCGCGGATGCGACCACGATGCTGGGCGGACCGTGGTTCGTCACCGGCAAGGTGGTCCACGGCGAGAAGCGCGGCCGAGATCTCGGTTACCCCACCGCCAATATCCGCCTCGACAAGCATTGCGGCTTGAAGCACGGCATCTACGCGGTGCGGGTCGGCAAGGGCTCGCAACGGTTCGACGGTGTCGCAAGCTTCGGGCGCCGGCCGACCTTCGACAACGGCGCGCCGCTGCTCGAGGTGTTCCTGTTCGACTTCAAGGGCGATCTGTACGACGCGGTCCTTGATGTCGCATTCATCGGTTTCATTCGCGAAGAGCTGAAATTCGACACCATCGAGGCGTTGATACGCCAGATGGATGACGACAGCGCCAAGGCGCGCGCGGTGCTGGCCGCGGCGCCCGACGCGTTCCCGCAGCTCGGAGTGATTGGTTGAAGACAGAGAAAGAGAAAATGCTGGCGGGCGAGCTGTATCGCCCGGATGCGGAGCTCGCCGCCGACCACACCGCGGCGGAACATTGGATGGCCCGCTACAACGTGTCGGGCGCAGCGTCCGCGGCCGAGCTGCACGCACAGCTCTCCGCGCGCTTCCGAAAGGTCGGCAAGGACGCCGTGATCCGGCCGCCGTTCTTCTGCGATTACGGCAGCAATATCAGCCTCGGCGACGGCGTGTTCCTCAACTTCAATTGCGTCATCCTCGACGTCGTCGAGGTCGTGATCGGCGATCGGACCCAGATCGGACCCGCGGTGCAGATCTATACCGCCGACCATCCGCGCGATGCCGAAACCCGCCGCGCCGGGCTGGAGTTCGGCCGCCCGATCCGGATCGGCAGCGACGTCTGGATTGGCGGGGGTGCGATCATCCTGCCCGGCGTCACGATCGGCGACGGCGCCCTGGTCGGGGCCGGCAGCGTGGTCACACGGAACGTCGCCCCCGGCGCGATCGTGGCGGGAAATCCGGCCCGGGCACGGCCGGCCTGAGCCGCGCCATGCGCGGGCCGCAGGCCACCGGGGGCTTTGCGATTTCCCCGTCCGGCTGCTATGGAAACCCCATGTTTTCGCGGCGCATCATACGGATTAGCGGCCCGGCTTCCGCCTGAGCCTCAAGGCTCGGCGCAAGACCGGGACTTCGCCGTTTCACCCGCGATTGATCGCGTATCCGCGCCCGCACCTGCCAAATCAGAGCTTTCATGTCCGACAAGCCGCAAAAAACCGACGCCCAAAAGACTGACGTTAGGGACTATTCCAAGACCCTTTACCTGCCGCAGACGGATTTCCCGATGCGCGCCGGCCTGCCCCAGCGCGAGCCGGAAATCCTGAAATACTGGAACGACATCGGCCTCTACGACAAGCTCCGCCGGGAAGCCGAAGGCCGTGCCAAATTCGTCCTGCACGACGGCCCGCCCTACGCCAACGGCAACATCCATATCGGGCACGCGCTGAACAAGATCCTCAAGGACGTCGTGACCAAGAGCCAGCAGATGCTCGGCTTCGACTCCAACTACGTGCCGGGCTGGGACTGCCACGGCCTGCCGATCGAATGGAAGATCGAGGAGGAGAACTACCGCTCCAAGGGCAAGCAGAAGCCCGATTTCCGCGACTCGGCGGCGATGGTCGCGTTCCGCAAGGAATGCCGTGCCTATGCGACGCACTGGATCAACGTGCAGCGCGAGGAGTTCAAGCGGCTCGGCATCATCGGCGACTGGGACCATCCCTACCAGACGATGAGCTATCCGGCCGAAGCCCAGATCGCCCGCGAGCTGATGAAGTTCGCCGCCAACGGCACGCTCTATCGCGGCTCGAAGCCGGTGATGTGGAGCGTGGTCGAGAAGACCGCGCTTGCCGAAGCCGAGGTCGAATACGAGGACTACACCTCCGATACGGTATGGGTGCGGTTCCCGGTCGCAAAGACCGGTCTAGAATCTGCCATGCGTAGCAATCCCGATGGCTCATCATATCTCGTGAGCAGCGACGGGCTCTCGGTCGAAGCCGAAGCCTTGGCTGCCGGGAATCCGGTCATGATTGAGGAAGCGGCCACCCTCGCAAGAACGCATGACCTTCTGAAGACGGCTTCGGTCGTCATCTGGACAACGACGCCTTGGACCCTACCAGGTAATCGTGCCATCGCGTATTCAGATAGACTGAAATACGTCATGTTGGTGCCAGGTGGTGAACTGCCAGAGCCAGGGGACGTTGAAGAGGCGGCCAAAGTAGCCGGCGTGACGCCTGAACAATACGAAGTCGCTCGGAGAGAAATCAACGAAGCGAGAAAAGCATATATCGCAAAGTTTGGCTCAGGCGCACTTTTGGTGGCTTCAAATCTGAGCCTCTCGTTCCGCGCAAGTACCCGCCTTCCGGCAGGTGTATTCGACACAGTGGAGATTGATGAAGCACTTCTCCGACACTTAACTTGTGCACACCCTCTCCGCGGCAAGGGCTACGATTTCGATGTACCCCTTCTTCCGGGTGATCACGTTACCGATGAAACTGGTACCGGATTTGTTCATACGGCTCCAGGGCACGGGCGAGAAGACTTCGACGTTTGGGTATCGAACGCTCGGGAGCTAGAAGCACGAGGCATCAATACAACAATCCCATACACGGTTGATGAAAACGGAGCCTTCACCGATCAGGCGCCCGGATTTACAGGGAAACGTGTGCTTACCGACAAAGGTGAAAAGGGCGACGCGAACGATGCAGTAATCGGTGCATTGAATGAAGCTGGAATGCTCATCCATCGCGGCCGCCTCAAACACCAGTATCCCCATTCGTGGCGCTCCAAAAAGCCGGTGATCTTCCGCAACACACCTCAATGGTTCATTGCGATGGATAAGGCGATCACTCCAAGCAGACTGGTTTGGGGAGGCGGTGCGAATACCCTGACGCTGGCAGGCGATGACACTTTGCGGAACCGAGCTCTGAAAGCGATCTCGGTCACGCAATGGGTGCCGCCGGCCGGCGAGAACCGCATCAACGGCATGATCGCCAACCGTCCCGACTGGGTGATCTCGCGGCAGCGCGCCTGGGGCGTGCCGATCGCCGTGTTCGTGCGCGAGAACAGCGACGGCTCGGCCGAGATCCTGCAGGACGAGGTCGTCAACCAGCGCATCACCGAGGCGTTCATGGAGGAAGGCGCCGACGCCTGGTACATGGACGGCGCCCGCGAGCGCTTCCTTGGCAGCCGCGCGTCCGAGAACTGGAAGAAGGTCGACGACATCTGCGACGTCTGGTTCGATTCCGGCTCCACGCACGCCTTCGTGCTGGAAGACCGCCAGAACTTCCCGCAGCTCGGCAACATCGTCCGCAAGGTCGATGGCGGCAACGACACCGTGATGTATCTCGAAGGCAGCGACCAGCATCGCGGCTGGTTCCACTCGTCGCTGCTGGAAAGCGCCGGCACGCGCGGCCGCGCGCCTTATGACATCGTGCTGACCCACGGCTTCACGCTCGACGAGAACGGCCGCAAGATGTCGAAATCGCTCGGCAACACCGTCGAGCCGCAGAAGGTGATCAAGGATTCCGGCGCGGACATCCTGCGCCTGTGGGTCTGCGCCACCGACTATGCCGACGACCAGCGCATCGGCCCGGAGATCCTCAAGAACACCATCGAGACCTACCGCAAGCTGCGCAACTCGATCCGCTGGATGCTCGGCACGCTGCATCATTTCAAGCCGAGCGAGAAGGTCGCCTTTGCCGAGATGCCCGAACTCGAGCGGCTGATGCTGCACGAGCTCGCCGGCCACACCGAGACCATCCGCAAGGCCTATGCCGACTTCGACTACAAGACCGTGGTCGCAAGCCTCGCGGCCTTCATGAACTCCGAGCTGTCGGCGTTCTACTTCGACATCCGCAAGGACACGCTGTATTGCGATCCGCCGTCCTCGGTGGCGCGCAAGGCGGCGCTGACCACGATCGATCTGCTCTGCGACGCGATCCTGAAATGGCTGGCGCCGATCCTGAGCTTCACCACCGACGAAGCCTGGCGGATGTATCGGCCGAACGCCGAGCCTTCGGTGCATCTGACGCTGTTCCCCGAAGGTCTCGAGCAGTTCCAAGACGACGCGCTTGCCGCGAAGTGGGAGACGGTCCGCAACGTCCGCCGCGTCGTCACCGGCGCGCTCGAACTCGAACGCGCCGCCAAGCGGATCGGCTCCTCGCTCGAGGCATCGCCGGTGATCTACGTCGCTGACAGGGAGATGCTGGCCACGCTGTTCGATATCGATCTCGCCGAAGTCTGCATCACCTCGAACTACGAGGTGCGCGAGGGCGAGGCGCCGGCGAACGCCTTCCGCCTCGACGCCGTGCCTGGCGTTGCCGTCGTGGTCGAGAAGGCGGTCGGCACCAAATGCGCCCGTTCGTGGAAGATCCTGCCGACGGTGGGCAAGGACGGCGAATATCCCGACGTCTCGCCGCGCGACGCGCAAGCGCTGCGCGAATGGAAGGCGCTGGAGGTCACGGCTTGAGCTCGCCCGTGCGCGCCGGTGTGCTTGCGGCGGTGATCACCCTGATCGCCGACCAGGCCTCCAAGCTCTGGCTGCTCCACGTCCTCGACATCGTGCATCACGCCCCGGTGCGGGTGACGCCGTTCTTCGACCTGGTGCTCGCCTGGAATCCGGGGATCAGCTTCGGCTGGTTCCAGAGCGAGACCCCGGCGGCCCAGATCCTGCTGATGGTGATCAAGGCCGCGGCCGTGATCGCGCTGGCGATCTGGATGGCGCGGTCGCGGACCTGGCTCGCGACGGTGTCGCTCGGCCTGATCATCGGCGGCGCCATCGGGAACGGCATCGACCGCTTCGCCTATGGCGCGGTGGTCGATTTTGCCATGCTTCATGCCGAGATCGGGGGAAAAACCTTCAATTGGTACATCTTCAACCTTGCCGATGTAGCCATCGTTGCTGGCGTGGCAGCCCTATTGTATGATTCCGTGGTGGGGACCCCCGCCGTAAAAGCGCCCTGATCCCGGCCGATACGAGCCGGTCAGCGGCCCACACCTGTATCAAGCGGAACTGTGCCTAAGCCAGTGATCGCTTTGGCGAATTTTGAGATGGGAATGGCGCAATGCGCAACACCAAAGCCCGCGGTTACCTGATTGAGACGTCCCGGCTGCCGCTGATGCGCGGCCTGCGCCTGGCATTCGTCGCAGCCGGGATCGGCCTTGTCATGACGGCCGGCCCGGTGCGCGCCGGCGACGATGAGGATGACGGCGACGACGGCCTGACCTTCGAAGAGCGGATCGTCGACAATCTGATGACCGGGCTCGGCGCCAAGAGCGCGGCCAGCAAGGGCATCGATTACCGCGAGCGCTCGCCGCTGGTGGTGCCGCCGAAGCTGGATTTGCCCCCGCCGGCATCGACCGCCCAGGTCAACGCGCCGAACTGGCCGAAGGACCCTGATCTCGCGGCGCGCAAGGCTGCGATCGCGGCGCGCAAGAAGGAAGTCAAGAAGGAGCCGTGGCAGTCGGCGGTGGCGTTGACGCCGGCCGAGATCGAGGCGGGCCGCAAGCAGCAGACCGCCACCGACGGCCGGAAAGAGCCGCTGGAGCCCGGCGTGAGCACCAATCCATCGCTGATGCCGAGCCAGCTCGGTTACACCGGCGGCCTGCTCGGCATGTTCAAGGGGAACAGCAGCGAGTCCAAGCCGTTCAAGGGCGAGCCGACGCGCGATTCTCTGACCGAGCCGCCGCCCGGCTACCAGACGCCGTCCGCGGGCTATGCCTACGGCACCGGCCCGCAGGCGCCGATGGCGAAAGAAGGCCAGTACGACGTCATGACCGGAAAACCGGTGCAGTGATCGCTTGGCCTGCGCGGGCGAAGGCTGACATGAGCAAAGCTTAATGCGGGGCGGCGGGTGTCTCTCCGCTTCGTGACCATCGGCACGGGAACGACCGTGTACGATGGCTTGCTTTCGCGCCCCGGCCGTGGGTCCGGGCTTTCATAAGGATCATGATGCGCTCTCGCCGATCGATCGCCCTGTTCGCTGCCGCATTCGTTTCCACCATCCCGCTGCCGGGTGCCAGCCTCCGCGCCCAGACCACCGTCACCTCGGAACGCCCCGCCAGTTTCACGCTCGACAACGGCCTGCAGGTCGTGGTGATCCCCGACCACCGCACGCCCGTGGTCACGCAGATGATCTGGTACAAGGTCGGCTCGGCCGACGAGACGCCCGGCAAATCGGGCCTCGCGCATTTCCTCGAGCATCTGATGTTCAAGGGCACCGCCAAGCATCCGGCGGGCGAGTTCTCGCAGACCGTGCTGCGCGTCGGCGGCAATGAGAACGCCTTCACCTCGGTCGACTACACCGGCTACTTCCAGCGCGTGCCGCGCGAGCAGCTGCCCACCATGATGGAGTTTGAGGCCGACCGCATGACCGGCCTGATCCTCAAGGACGAGAACGTGCTGCCCGAGCGCGACGTCGTGCTGGAGGAGTTCAACATGCGGGTTGCCAACAACCCGGATGCACGGCTGGCCGAGCAGATCATGGCCGCGCTTTACCTCAACCATCCCTATGGCCGGCCGGTGATCGGCTGGCACCAGGAGATCGAGAAGCTCGACCGCGAGGATGCGCTGGCCTTCTACCGGCGCTTCTACGCGCCGAACAACGCGATCCTGGTCATCGCCGGCGACGTCGACGTCAAGGATATCCGCCCGCTGGTCGAGAAGAATTTCGGCCCGATCCCGGCGCAGCACGCGATCCCCGAGAAGCGGGTCAGGCCGCAGGAGCCGACACCTGCCGCGCCGCGCACCGTGACGCTGTCGGATCCGCGCGTCGAACAGCCGAGCCTGCGCCGCTATTACCTGGTGCCGTCGGCGACGACGGCGGCAGCGGGCGAGAGCCAGGCGCTCGATGTGCTCGCGCAGTTGATGGGCGGCGGCGCCAACTCCTATCTCTATCGCTCGCTGGTGATCGACAAGGGCCTCGCGATCTCGGCCGGCGCCGGCTACCAGGGCACCTCGCTCGATCCGTCGCAATTCTCGATCTCGGTGACGCCGAAACCCGGCGTCGAGTTCGCGCAGATCGAGGACGCGATCGACAAGGTGATCGCCGACCTCGCGCAGAACCCGGCGCGCGCCGAGGATCTCGAACGGGTCAAGACCCAGCTCATCGCGGAGGCGATCTATGCCCAGGACAACCAGGCGACGCTGGCACGCTGGTATGGCGGCGCACTGACCACCGGGCTCAGCATCGAGGATATCCGCAGCTGGCCGGATCGCATTCGCGCCGTCACCGCCGAGCAGGTGCGCACTGCGGCCGCCAGCTGGCTCGACAAGAAGCGGTCGGTGACCGGCTATCTGATCAAGGATACTGCGCCGAAACGCGAGGAGAAGCGCTCGTGATCTATTCCCTCACCCGCCGTGCGGCGCTGATCGGCGGCGCCTGCGCCGCGCTGCTGACGCTGACGTCGGCGCCCTCGCAGGCCGCGGCCAAGATCCAGCGGCTGGTGTCGCCGGGCGGCATCGAGGCGTGGTTCGTGCAGGATGCGACCGTGCCGCTGATCGCAATGGAATATGCCTTCAGCGGCGGCGCCAGCCAGGATCCGCCCGGCAAGCCCGGCGTCGGCAATCTGGTCGCCGACCTGCTCGACGAGGGCTCTGGCGATCTCGATTCCAAAACCTATCATGAGCGGCTCGAGCGCCGCGCCATCGAGCTCAGCTTCCAGTCGAACCGCGATCAATTCCGCGGCTCGCTGCGCATGCTCAAGGACAACAAGGACGAAGCCTACGACCTGTTGCGGATGGCGCTGACCTCGCCGCACTTCGAGCCGAAGGACGTCGAACGGATCCGCGCCCAGGTGATCGCCAATCTGCGCCGCGAATCGACCAATCCGTCCTCGCTGGCCGGCCGCAAGTTCCTCGAGCTCGCCTTCGGCGATCATCCCTATGCCAGGACGGCCACCGGCACGCTCGACAGCGTGCCGACCATCCAGATCCCGGATCTCAAGGACTATACCCGCCGCATCATCGCCAAGGATACGCTGCGCGTTGCCGTGGTCGGTGACGTAGATCCCGATACGCTCGGCAAGCTGCTGGACAAGACCTTTGGCGGCCTGCCGGCGAAAGCCGAATTGACGCCCGTCCCCGACGTCGTGGCGACCCGGCCGCCGCAGCGCGCCTTCGTCCCGCTCGATGTGCCGCAGACCGTCGTCACCTTCGGCGGCCCCGGCATTAACCGGCATGACCCGGACTTCATGGCGGCCTATGTGGTGAACCACATTCTCGGCGGCGGCGGGCTGTCGTCGCGGCTCTACAAGGAAGTGCGCGAGAAGCGCGGGCTGGCCTACTCGATCTACGAAGCGCTGGTCTGGATGGATCACTCCGCGCTGTTCATCGGCAACACCGGCACCCGTGCCGATCGCGCCGGCGAGACCGTCGATGCGATCGAAGCGGAAGTCCGCCGCATTGCCGAGGAAGGTCCGACGCAGAAGGAACTCGACGAGGCGAAGTCCTACCTGAAGGGCTCGCAGATGTTGGCGCTCGACACCTCCTCCAAGCTCGCGCAGGCGATGCTGCAATACCAGCTCGACAAGCTGCCGATCGATTACATCGAGAAGCGCAACGCCATCGTCGACGCGGTGACGCTCGACGATGCCAAGCGGGTCGCCAAAAAGCTCTGGGGCAACGGCCTGCTCACCGCAATCGTCGGCCGCGCCCCGCAGGCCGCGGCGCAGCCGGTGTCGGCGCCGCCGAAGGCGAACTGACGCGCTTCGGCGGGCCACCTTCCCTTCACACGCACCACCGTTGTGGCCACCCCTCTCCCCACCCTCCCCCGCAAGGGGGGAGGGTGCCGGAACAGCGTGCCCACCTCACAGCGAGTCATCGCAAACACTACAGTCCGTTCTCGGGCCGTCAGGGACGTATAGGCGGTAGGGCTCCCTCCCTCCTTGCGGGTAGGGCAATCGCATATGGCCGTTTGAGGCGATCGGAGTTCCCACAAACTCGTCATGCCCGGGCTTGTCCCGGGCATCCACGTCTTCGTTTCCACGCGAAGAAAAGACGTGGATGGCCGG